>PIVW01000638.1 GCA_003353825.1 Chloroflexota bacterium | reverse complement strand
TGTTACACTTCGTACAATGATATGTGATAACATTCTGAATCATAATGGTACTCCGCTCGATTGCTTTTAACGCAGAATATCAATTGGAACATTTTCAGTCAATATGTAACCACTACCCCGCTTTCAAGCTTGGCCCTACATAATCCCTAATCATGCCAGTTGAATCACCCTATCCCCTTGTCAGTATTGAGCACGCATTGCATAGCATTCTGGCACACTGCCCGCAACTCGCCGTTACACGCATCCCCCTGAGCGAGTCGCAGAACAGAGTGTTGGCTGAAGATGTGTTGGCGCCGGCGCCAGTGCCCCCCTTTCCGGCCGCTGCCAAAGATGGTTATGCAGTAATTGCCGCTGACAGATCACGTCTGCGCACTGTTCTGGGGGAGCAAACCGCCGGACAAATCGGCAACCTGATGGTCGTACCGGGCAGCGCTGTGCAGATCATGACCGGCGCAGCAATCCCCGCAGGTGCAGATGCGGTGATCATGGTCGAATATACCACTCAGCAAGGGGACAGCGTAGAGATCGAAACAGATGTTGCCATTGGAGATGACATTCGGCCAGTGGGCCAGGATATCGAAGCCGGGCAGAAGGTGCTGGACAAGGGTGCAACTCTGGGCGCTGCTGAGATCGGATTACTAGCCGCCGTGGGTCTGCCAGCGGCGCCGGTATTCCGGCAACCTCGTGTCGCTATTCTTTCCACCGGTGACGAATTACGTGACCCAGGTGACGATCTGGCCCCCGGACAGATTTATGACTCCAACCGTTTCAGTCTTGCCGCAGCAGTCATCCAAGCGGGTGGCGTCGCCCACCCTATCGGCATTGCTTTAGACAGCCCCGAGTCGCTGAAACAAGCGCTCGAACATGCCATCGACACCCATGATGCTGTGTTGACATCAGGTGGCGTGAGCATGGGCAAACTGGATCTGCTCAAACCACTGCTCGAAGCTGAAGGCACAGTGCACTTCGGGCGTGTGATCATGAAGCCTGGTAAACCGGTTACCTTTGCCACCGTACAAGGCAAACCGATCTTCTCATTGCCCGGTTTTCCCGTATCGGCTTTGGTATCGTTCGAACTGTTCGTGCGCCCGGCCTTGCGCCAGATGCAAGGTGATTTCACCTGGCAGCGGCCCCGCCTGCAAGTGGCCCTGGCGCATGCAATCAGCCATGACGCCCAGCGGACGGAGTACCAACGAGCCATGGTTTATGTAAAGAACGGGCAATTCCTTGCTCGCGTCACCGGTTTTCAAGGGTCTGGGAGATTACTCTCGCTGGTCGGAGCCAATGCTTTACTCGAACTACCGCCAGGTGAAGGGCAGCTCCCGGACGGCGCCCAGGTAACGGCACTGCTTCTGCAAGCTCTCGGCGCATAAACCTGCGGTGGACATCCTCATTCAAGGCGCTAGAGAAGCCGTCAATCTTATCGCCAGTTTCGATCCCTCGTTGAGTGAGATCGTCATCCTGTCACTTTGGGTGAGTGGCGTAGCCTTATTGATCAGCGTGTTTTTGGGGATTCCACTGGGCGTATGGTTGGCGTTGCGCCGTTTTAGCGGGCGGCGGTTACTGATAGCGCTGGTTTATACCGGCATGGGCCTGCCACCAGTGGTCGTGGGTCTGGCAATCTATCTGATGCTCTCTCGCCAGGGGCCGCTGGGGGATTTGGGTTGGTTGTTCACGCCCAGAGCTATGATCGTAACCCAGACGATTCTTGCTTTACCCCTGGTCACGGGATTCACAATGATCTCCGTGGGTGCCGTCCCTTCAGCGCTGATCTTGCAATTACGCGCCCTGGGCGCCACACCCTTGCAAGTCACTCTGACCCTGCTCTACGAAGCTCGCAATGGCGTCCTGGCAGCGGTCGTGGCGGGCTTCGGCGCCATTATCTCTGAAGTAGGTTCGGTCATGTTGGTTGGTGGCAACATCGATCACAAAACCCGGGTGCTCACTACAGCGATAGTGCTGGAGACGCGCAAGGGTAACTTTGATCTCGCCATCGCCCTGGGCGTTATCCTACTCAGCCTGACCTTTACGGCCAACTGGCTGCTGATCCGTTTACAGGGGCGGTTGGACCCGCGCCAGTAAGCGCCGGTTAGGCCGCCGCACAGGCACACTAGCAACATGACAGCTGTTCCATCCATTCTCGACGTACAGGACATCAAGCACCGTTATGGTGAGCGCACCGTTCTGCAATTGCAGGCTTTGCAGGTGTTCACTGCAGAGATCTTGGCCATTGTCGGGCCGAGTGGCGCCGGCAAGAGCACCTTGCTTCGCCTGCTCAATTTCCTTGAGTCTCCCACAGAAGGTACGGTGTGCTTTCACGGCCATGCCGATACTCCAGACAGTATCCCCCTTGAAAGACGACGCCAGATCACGACCGTGTTTCAACAGCCTTTGCTGCTCGACGCCTCAGTACGGCGCAATGTATCCTATGGATTACGCGTCCGGGGCAGGGGTGATGATCGGGCATCGACAGACAAAGCGATCGCACGGGTCGGTTTGAGTGAGTTGGCAGAGGTGCGAGCCAACACCCTCAGTGGAGGGGAAGCACAGCGGGTCTCGCTGGCACGAGCGCTGGTGCTCAACCCCGAGGTGCTGTTGCTTGATGAACCTACCTCCAATCTTGACCCGGCCAATGTTCGTATTATCGAAGATATTATCGTTCGCACCAACCAGGAGCACAACACGACGATTGTTATTGTCACCCACAATGTCTGGCAAGCCCGTAGATTGGCCCATCGTGTCGCTTTTCTCTATGATGGCGAACTGTTGGAAATCGCCCCTGCTAAACAGTTCTTCGATCACCCACAGCACCCCCGAACCAAGGCATTTTTGCGGGGGGACCTGGTTTACTAGTATCCTGAGAACTCTGGAAAACTTTTTTGAGCTATTTGTTACCCCCGTTTACACAGGTGCGAACGAGCAAAACCCCCCTGTATATAGGGGGGCGAACAGCCGTTTTAGACTTTTCCAGA
>PIVW01001349.1 GCA_003353825.1 Chloroflexota bacterium | reverse complement strand
AGATCTTCGATTTCCCAAATATAAGCGGGCGGGGCGCCGATCTGGGTCACCGCCGCTCCCTCTGATACTATTTCACCGATCACCACCTCAGGCGGGATCAAATCTGAGAGTTGGACGCCTGTGACTGTGTCTGTATCATGATAATTGTGGAAATGCAGAGAATAGCTAATTGCAGCGCCGGGCGTAACAACAGTAGGCGTAACCACCTTGCCAATCTTGAGTCCAAAGGCCTCATGCGCTCCCATATCGACGATCCCCCCGACAATACGTGGGTAGCCGTTGCTATCGGTGAGAATATCGTTAGAAAGCCACTCATTGTTGCCGGCGTCAATAGCGGGTGAGCTGGCTTGCAGACGTAGATCTCCGTAGTCGTTGTCATCCAGTGTGCTCCAGTCGCCGTCTCCAGAGTCAGGCGGGCGAACAAAGCGCGGATCGGTATCGAGCATAGCTCCGACACAGGTGGCATTTAGCGGACAACCACCTTGCACCAGGCTGTCGGATATCGTTACTTGACTAGTACCTCCAACATACAGAACAGACCCGACATTGTCCCAGAAGATACTGTTGCGAATATTCGGGCTGCTATTGTAGTTGTACATGCCGCCGCCGCTATAGTCTGCCGAATTTGCCGTGAAGGTGACGTTGCTGAGGGTTGGATTGCTAGAGTAGTTGTACATGCCGCCGCCGACATAATCTGGCGAATTTGCCGTGAACGTGACGT
>PIVW01000137.1 GCA_003353825.1 Chloroflexota bacterium | reverse complement strand
GTTCCATCACTTCGACAAGCTCAGTACAGGCTTCAGGCGGCCTATCTGTTCATACAGTTCTGCTTCTTCCTGTTCTTGTTTTCGTTGCGCTTTGTTTCCTCCTCGCTCAAATAGGCCTGCTCCTTGCTCCTGTAGTTGTTTCTTCCAAACGCTTATTTGGTTGGGATGTATGTTGTATTCTTGGGCCAGTTCACTCGTCGTCTTCAGACCTTTGTTTGCTTCCAGCGCCACTCGATACTTGAATGTTGCGCTGTGCTGCCGGCGTTTCTGACTCATTGTTCTTGACCTCCAGGTCGGTGATGCGGGGTGTTTACCCACCTCATTTTATCACCTTAACCTGTGGTCTAGTTTATGGGGTCCATTATAGCTCTATCCGCCGGTCACAGTTACTATGTTGAGATCGATGTGGATCCGGATACAGAGAATAACCCAGGACCGAGAGGGGATTACTATATCCATGTAAAATTTTTAGATAAATGCGACACTACTAATTTTATTGACTCGAAGGACGCCGGGGATGGATATGAGCGGGCTACCGATACCGACAATGACGTTGGAGGAGATACAATCCCTGGCTCCGATTATGACTCAAGTGATACCGGCTACGATACTGGAGATTCCGCAAGTGGTAGTGTATGGTGCCGTATTACGAATAATGGCAACCCGCAGGCTGCGATTTTACGGAGCTATATAGGATTATCTTCAACAAAAACTAACGTTCGGATGCGTGGGCAAACATCACAGGCAAGCAGTATTTCTAAGGGTGACATGTACTGGAACGATCATCAAGATGAAACTGATCTCGGGAACGAAGATTTCGACAATACTCAATGGTTTGGTGGCACCAACGCCGTCACGCTATCAGGCTTGAGCGTCGACACCGCCGACCTCGACATCACAAACACCGGCATCCTCCTCCTCGTGTTGGTTGGCGCCGTATCAGTCGGGTTTCTCCGGCATCGGCAACGTAGCTTGCTCTAGCGAATCAACCCCCTTATATAATCATTAGAACGACAGGTGTTGTCATGTAAACGCCTGTCGTTCTAATTCACGCTTCACGTAGGACTAGGGATCAAGCGAACGCGATTCATTTCCCCACCATCGGCGGTTGGCACTTTGTAAATATAGAAAAACGCAGGTTGATCGAGGGTAAGCTCCAGAAGTTGGGGGAGGTCGGGGAGTAGGTCGAGTTCGGACAATTCAGATCGAGCAACCCACACGGGCTGGCCTTCCTCGCTGGCTTTGAGTGTGACATCATTTGCTTCCACCCGAAACACAAACACGAGGATGCCTGAGCCGTCCAGACCGGTTTCGGCGGTGATAAGGCCGCGCAGGTGTAGTATCTCTACCCGTATACCCGTTTCCTCGACCAGCTCGCGCAACCCGGCCTGATGGGGATCCTCTCCCAACTCAATATGTCCCCCCGGCGCGTTGTACTTGCTCGGCCACAGCTTGCTGTGCTGCGATCTCCGCAGGAGCAACACCCGATCTCCATGCGTGACGATAACCAAAACGCGCGGGATGAATTGATAACGGTTAGGATCGGCGCCGTAGGCTGGCTTCATACTAAAACAAGTTTCTTGCTCAACTGACGATGGGCGATAGGGATTGATATGGGTGTGTCCTAAACGAGTTGGGAGCAGACTAACTCGCAAAGGCTACTTCTGGAATTCCCTACCGAACATTTTTCCATTGTGTCATCTTGAGCGGGTCAAACACATAACTTTCACGGTCTCGAAACGCCAGCGAAGGGTCTCGCGGTCATGAAACGAGAGATTCTTCGCTGGAATCGACTTATGATTGAGTAATTTTGTGGTGATCAGAGGTTAGTTGAACAGGATGCCTTCCGTCACATATGCCGGACAACTTAGTCAATTGCGTGAATCGGCACAACCTTGCGGCCAAACGCTTCAAAAACGGGCGTTTTTCCGCATTCCAAGCAACTGTTGACCACCGCACCCTGTCCGGGGCATCACCGATGAAGAGGGTCGTTGCTTATAAAAGAGTTCGGTATTGGAGAATGACGCTAAGTACGTGCAATTTTCCATTGCCTCAGATACGATATCACATGATGAGTATCATTACGATACTGAATTACATCCTGATCCAGACTCTAAACCTGTCTCAAGAATTACCACAAAAACAGTCTCATCCGATTCAGGTCGAGGAGTCCGAGCATTCGACAACGCCCCCTACCCTGGGTCTAGATCGCAATCGCCCACTCTAGTATCATACTGGAGGATGTAGCTACATTCCCATACGGTGTGGCTACATCGCGATCAGCGATGGCATGATTCAACGGCAAAAAGAGTGGATGGTCATCGTTCCAAAAGAAGGATAGGGATCAATCACGTCTTCGTCAGGCTAAATGCATCGATAAGCTGTCACAATAACACTTTCGTCCCGGCGTCAGGAGAAAAAAGACATGTCAACAAACGGGGCCAGTCGTCCGTCACGAGAGCCGGTGAAGAATCTCAGCGTCAATGTGACGTGAGGCCCTTCACTACCAATTCGCCATCGTGTAAATAGTACGCTTGACTCGTTCAGAGCCTGCCCTGAGCCTGCCGAAGGGGTGACACAATGAAGAAAGTGTCGATCGTAAGTTTCAGGACTATTTCGCCAATTCTACGTTTGTAGCAACAAGCAGGGTCAAACGGTCATCCTCGGGATTTCTATCATAGACCGCGATACGCCCAGACCGGCCGGTGGGTGGATTACGAAAGCGGAGATGCAATTCCCAATTGCCTGCCTTACCTGTCGTGGCCTGCGCCTTTCCCCAAACGGTACCAGCCACATCTTCTACACGCACTAGTACCGTTTTGTTATTGACACCTTTTGCCGTTCCCCGTACCAGCACCGAACCGGTGATGTTGGTTTGTGGGTCAGGTTTTAATATTGTAGCACTCCGATCCGATGCGGGCCCCGCGAATTGAATTGGGGTCCAAATCAGAAGGATAAGACTACCATCACGTGCATCTTCGGCATAGAGTGCAACACGCCCGCCTTGAGTAGTGGCCGCTGCTTCAATGGCAATTTCGGCCACAAATCGTCCGGTCTGACCCATGTCAGGCGCATCGGTAAGGGCAAAGCCCCGTCCTAAAACAGCGCCATCATCACTTTCGATCTGAATGATGACGTTGTTTTCGAAAACGCCCTCAGCTTCGCCTGAGACGATGACCCTATCCTGGGCAATGCTACCCGGCGATGGGTTGCTGATAATACCGATGGGGCCAATAGCAAGTATTTCTTCCCCCGTGCCGGATTGCGTTTGTACTTCTGGAAGGGATTCAGGGGTTGGGGGGATGGGGCCATCGAACAAGTTGATCTTCCGGACAATCAGACGGCGGGCATTGTAATCGCTGACAGCATATCTTAGTTCGCCCCATAACTTCACGCGGCCATCGTAGTTCGTCAAATTTTCTAGAATGTCCGTGATCTGCGCTTTGTTACTTTGAATTCCATGTTGGGCGCCGTTCGCTCCTTCAACATAGTCATCGAACACGCTACCCTCTGGCAGTTTGACCACACGACCCACCCATTCCTTTAGTTGTTTTGACTTCGGTCTGGGTAACCCGGCCGATACCGTAGTCGACAGAACGCCGTTGCCATCCATTTCCCCCCACCAACGTGCGCCGCTTTTCCGGTTAGATACAATAATCGTACGGCTGACCTGATCCCCAACATAAGTTGCATCACCTAACATCAGCATCCAAGGGTCACTGCGATAAACCGCAACAATGACTTCCTCGCCTACTGACTCATCCGGCGTATCTCCTGATTCGAACTTGTTGTTATCGGGTAATTTGAGTAAATAGCCGCCTCGAAGGTACGCAAGCGCCGAATCGCGTAAGGCCACATCCTCCAGGAAAGGGGGTAAAGGCGGCGTGGGTGTAAGGGTGGGCGCTACCGGTGTCGCTGTCTGTTCAGGGATGGGTGACGGCGCTAGCGCGTTGTCCTCCGCTGGCAAGACATACTCATCCTCTTCAATGACAACGTCGGATGGAACTACATCTTCGGCGACGAGTTGACTTTTTAGGCCCTCATTCTCAGTTTGAACCGTGGGGGGAAGGATTTCAGCGGGAAGGGTGGCGACACAGGCGCTTGATACGACTGCAAGCAATAAAGCCACCAAGCCGCTCAGCCGCAGAGCTTTACCAGACATATTACGACCTCCTGGGGGAACGGGATCGTTACGCATTACAATATCTGACTATTCGAGGAAATTGTTTGCTTCTCAGGCTAACATGCCCCAAACGACAAAGCTTGTCTCTGCAGGATATGTCGTAACCACATGCAAATGCCAGAGAATCCAAAAAAATGAACAGGTACGATAGTAATAATAACGCGAAGTTGATTTAAAACAAAAAATGACAGGTCTATTATGCCTGTCTTTGCGATAAGTTCAAATCTAGTCTCGACTAGATTTGAAAACTCCCTGTTGGTTGAACCAGGCGAATTGAGAAGTTATCGACATATTGGTGCAATCCTTCTACTACTTCATGCCAGATTTCACTTTGCAAAAGTTCGCGCGCGATCTCGATATCATCCAACAATCCACATCCCATGATCTGGGGCCCGTTTCCCCAAGCCGTGTACCAGGCATCGGTAAATTGAAATCCAAACTCGTTGAGCATCGCCCCCAGTTCTTGCACCATATAGGTGTGGCACGCTTGTTCTTGGCCTGTTTTCATGTCGTAACTGATAATTAATTTAACGGGTTCAGTCATAAGGTTGGTCTCTTCGCCTGGATCCTGTAGTGCGTCGATAAGAAAAAATACCCTTTGAGATGCTGCAAATAGCCTACCTAATTGGCCGCCAATCGTCAGACAGCTTTCTTCCAATTTTGATTGTAGCGGTACCTACCTACTAGATGCATGATTCGGCTATTTTTCGATTTGATTGTAAGATATATGACAACGCGAAGCTGTCTGGCGGAAGCAATGCTGAGCGAGTACTCCTGCAAACAAGGTTTGTCGTATTTAATGCCGGAATCTTTTCGCCTTTTAATCTGACCAAAGAACATCGTCGGAGTGCTCGCTGACATTAACGTTTTGGTCTCGCTGTTTGACGCGATTCAATAGTGAGTGCCTCTAGGTTCGTCCAGGGCTACCGACCATGTTCAACGGTTTTGAGAGAGCAGATTTTAGCAGTGCAATACGTGGTACACATTGGCGCCATCGTCGCGCCTTAGGTGGAGAGCTGCGGAAGCAACTTAGGCGGGTGTATGGACGGCGTTACCAAACCTGGGGTATGCCTGGCGCCAACAGCATTCATGTAGCCCGGCGAGCAGCTTATCAATTCCCTCCACATCACCCACAGGCCCATCTTTTTGTAAATGCCGCTCCCGGTACATTACGCTGGGGGCTGCATATCCCTCTTGAGGGCGATCACTGGCGACACTTCCTACATCGCTTACAACAGGAAACTGTGGCGTTACCCATACTCATCTATCTCTTGAACGCATACGATCTCACATTCACGGATCGATCCGACGCTGCTGGAGGTATTCTGCGAGGTTCTTGGCGGTACGAACAAGGTGAATTGATTTGGTGGGAGGCACGCTCGTTACCACGACCAGCGCTACCTACAGACATCCCGTTCCGGTTGTCAGAGCTGGCGCGAACTGAGAACCATCAGCTTTCATTGTTTACAGATGCCAGTGCTGACGCTGTCGTCGCCTGGGACGCTGCCGCGAGCACTCATATTATACCGGCATTATTAGGCCTGATACCCCTGTATGAACTTTGTGTGACGCCCTCGGTATGATCGGCTCTTGCCGATATCTGCCACATCTTGCCCTCAGTATGATCGATGATGCGTTTCTGCTTCGTGGATGTTCACGGTCGTTGTCATGATAAAAATATTCTTCTGACATTTATTTCGAACTAAGTCGTTAACTAAGTCAAGAAAAATTCAATCGCAAAAACCCCCATTTGCGCCAACATACAGAGTGTGCTAAAGTCCCGCCATAATAAATCGCATATTGTTTGGCTCTTATCCAGAGAGGCGGAGGGACCGGCCCGATGAAGCCTCGGCAACCAGGAAGATATTCCCAGGTGCCAATTCCGGCAGAAGAAATTCTGGACGATGAGAGGTCGCACCTATGACGTTGACGGGCCTCTCCTGAGGGCCGTTTTTTTTTGGGGCTCGATACCTACCGTGCCTCACTCCATGCTGGAGAACGGGCAAACGTACATACTTTAGAGACGACATGAATATCGACACAACACCCACCCCAGTTCCCAATCACGTTAATGGAAAAAGCGGTTCACATAGAGGGAAAAGAGGCGCTCATGACGAACACGGACCCAGTACCCGCGTACTCCATGCCGGCGCCAGCCACAATAATCCGCATCACAGCCTCACTCCACCCATTATACAAACTGCGACCTATACCTTTGAGGATACCGCCGATCTGATCGGTTATTTGGACGAACGCATGTTTACGGATGAGATCCAGCGGTATGATTATGGACGCTACGGTAATCCCACTGTACATGCGGTGGAGAAACGCCTGGCCGCGCTGGACAATGCCGATGAAGCCGTGCTTCTAAGTTCGGGAATGGCTGCGATTACTATCAGCCTTCTCATCCTACTTTCCACCGGCGATCACCTGATCGTTACCGACGACAGCTATCATCGTACGCGCTCGTTTACCAATCGATTTTTACGACGGTTCGGTGTCGAGTGTACCACTGTCCCTGCCGGGGATATGCTAAAATTAGAGGATGCAATTCAGCCCAATACCCGCCTCATCCTGTCAGAAACGCCGACCAATCCCTTCTTGCGTTGTCTCGACCTGGCCGCATTGGTTGATATCGCCAAACGGCACGGTGTGCGAACGATGATCGACAGCACATTTGCCACGCCCCTCAATTTGCATCCTTTGGATTATGGTATTGACCTTGTCGTACATAGCGTGACCAAGTATCTGGCCGGGCACAATCACCTGATGGCTGGGGTCATTGCCGGGAAAGGCGGGATCACCACGCCCCTGAGAGATGGCCAGTCGAATTTCGGGGCCATGGCCGATCCCACCACCGCTTTCAATATCGACCGTGGGCTGCAGACGCTGGACCTGCGTATCGAACGCCAGAATACCAACGGTCTCGCAGTCGCCCAATTCCTCTAGAATCATGTCAATGTGCGGCGTGTGTGGTACCCAGGCCTTGAATCACACCCCGACCATGCCATTGCCAAACGTCAGATGAGCGGCTTCGGTGGCGTCGTCAGCTTCGAGATCGCCGGTGATGGCGCAGCAGCCTCGCGTTTTATCGATGCCATGAAGCTCACCCATATCGCACCCTCTCTGGGCGGCGTGGATAGCCTGATCGAACAACCTGCTATCATATCTTATTACGACAATTCCCCTGAAGAACGGCTGGCTCTGGGTATTCGCGACGAGTTGATTCGTTTTGCCATCGGTATCGAGGATACGGACGATCTCATCGCCGATCTAGAGCAGGCGTTGGCCTATGTGTAGTTGATCGTTTTGGATGATGTTGCCTACTTCCCACCGGCAGGTGCTGGAATTACTTCTCACCCGACTAGCCGCTCAGGGTATCTTGTGGACACTGACAGGAAGCACCAGTTTCGCCCTGCAGGGCATGCCTCTAACCCCGAACGACATCGATGTCCAAACTGATAGGTACGGTGTCTATGTCATTGCCGATCTATTTGAAGCGGATATCATCCGACCACCCTTTCTGTACACGACCTCTTGGGCTCGCTCCTATTTTTTGGTGCTAGCAATCGAGGGTGTGGCCGTCGAAGTCATGGGGGATATGCAACACGCCAACGATGTGGGCGGTTATGACGATCCTCCAGATTTAACAGCACACCGGCGTTTTGTCGATCTGGGGGGTATGGCGATCCCCGTGCTGGCGTTCGAGTATGAGATCGATGCCTATCGACGTATGGGACGTGAAAGCAGGGCGCAGCAGTTAAGCGACTGGCTGTTACAATCAAAATCAGTTGGGTGTCGTTCGTAGTTGACGCTTCAGCGTCGTGTATCAAAGTGGGCTCTACGAACACCTCAGTTTGAGATATCCGCCTCATTTCGTTTGGCGAGATTGCGGCTGAGAACATAGCCCATTGCCCTTAGCAAACCGGCCTCTGAGGAGAGCGGTTGCGTACGGCGAAATAGACGTTCCACCTTAACGCGTTTGGCCGGTTCTTGACCAGGTTTGAAGAATCCTACCGATTCCAACACATCGAGCAGGGAGTCCACCGCCTCTTTGATCTGTAAATCAGTTGCCGGGGGATCATACGGGTCGATGCGGATGGGGAGGGGTGTATCTGTCGAGAGGACTGCCTCGCGCAATTCGTATGCCACCAACAAGACCGCTTGGGCAAGATTGAGTGAGCGGTAGTCGGGGTGAGTGGGAATGGCGAGTTGGTAGTCGCTGGTCTGCACGATATCGCTGGGCAGTCCCCAGTCCTCCCTGCCGAAAAGAATGGCAGGCGTGCCCACGCGCGTGTGATCCATAATGGTGGGCGCCAGCGTTGATGGGGTCTGGATGGTAGGGCTTAGTTCGCGCGATCGGGTGCTGGCGCTAACGACCAGATTGACATCGGTGAGGGCATCGACGAGGTTATCGAAGAATTCGATGTTCTTCTGAAAGTCTTCGCTACGATGGGCGGCGGCACTGATGCGGAAGGGATCGTAGCGCTTGGGTTTGACCAGGCGCAGGCGCGTGATGCCCATGTTCATCATCGCCCGCACCACTCCGCCTATATTGTCGGGGTTTTGCGCTTCGACCAGGATGATGACGACGCGTTCGAGAGAAGGATCGGGGGGGGCTCCAAGCATGTTCGAGAGTATAGCACAACGAGGCAAGAGTCTCGCTACAGCATACGTGCCTACCTTGGGAATAACTCGCTGACTTTACATACGAAACCAGGAACAGCCTCCCCACCATTCAATTCATCCTCCGCCGTAAGTCTAACGACACCCTCTCGCCTGTACACCACCACCATCCTTTGCGCCGGTTCCACCACCCACACTGTGTTCACACTCCAATCTAGATAAAGCTGTACTTTGGCGACGACATCCTCGTAACGCTCATTGGATGAGATGATCTCAACAGTCAGATCCGGTGGGGTCTCGCCAAAACCAATAACCAAACCTTCATGAACGAGTCGATCTGACAGGATAACAGATATATCAGGCGACCGAACATCGCCGTTGGGAAGACGAAACCCCGTACTCGAATCCAGGATAATGCCGGCCCGCTGCGGATAGAGGTGGTGTGAAAGAAGGTAAGTTATCTGTGATGCAATGGCGCCATGAAGAACGCCGGCAGGTGACATCATTATGGTTCTTCCCCCAATATATTCGTAGCGATAGCCATCGTCTGGCAAGGCGGCGAACTCCACTAACGACATTATCTGATTATGGAATTGGCCCTGATTTACTTTTAGTACTGGGGCGAGACTCATGCTACATCCTTAATGAGTAGTCATATTTGCCTGTATTGTAGACAATTCAGGACAGGAGATCAGGCACTTTGACCACAATCCCATTTTTACTTCACTCATGTGACTATGATGTTCCTTTGCCGACCAATGTGATTGCATCCCCTGCCATCGGCGCCAAAATCGGCCCATCATATACCTTGGCCGCTTCCTCTCGCCAGCGCTCCGGCTCACCAGGCAGACGATGCACCAAGGCCAGGCACTTAACCCCGGCTGCATTGGCGATCTCGCCCGCATTCCCGGCACTGCTGTGTATTCCCTTGCCTTCCGACTGTTCACATGTGAGATAGGTGGCTTCATGGATGAGCAAGTCAACCCCTTGGGCCAATTGCTCGACACTCTCAGTGGGCGCTGTATCTCCCGAGTAGACCATACTGAATCCAGAGCTGGGCTCTGACCCGGGCTCAGGTGCGAAGTCAAGTCGTAAGGCGTAGGCTGGCAGGTTCACATGGTAGGCTTCAGCCAGTTTGGCCGTGACACCGGGCAGGTCGGGCCAGGTATGCGACTGCTTGACCGGCAACGGCTGGAATTTCAATTCCTTTGCCAGCACCTCCACATAGCCCGGGTAAACCAGATCGAGCAGTTGGCGCCAGGCCTTCAACACTTCCGGCGCGCTCAAAAATATACGCGGGCGGCGGTAAAACAGCAGCAAAGGGCTCCCTAAGGTATGGTCGCCATGCTGGTGGCTGAAGTATACATGGCTGATTTCCGTGGGAATGACACCGACCCGGTCGAGCTGAATCAACACACCAGGGCCGGCATCCAGTAACACGTTAGCGCTGCCATGCCGTAGCAAGAGCGCGGTATGATCGCCCGCAAGTGCGGGTCGAATGGCGCCAATACCAAGAAATACGAGTTCAGTCATCTAAGGTTCTCTTCAAAGACAATTTCACAGAGCGAACGTCAAATGTAGCCGATGCTCAGAAAAACAGCAAATGGCAGGTAGCTAGGGGTGCAATACTAGACGCGTGCTTGTATTCCACTTCCTGCCATAAAACATAAGACCCCGCAGGTTATGAAAATCTGCGGGGTCTAGTTTATCGTGGGCAAGCAGTTGTGCGTTCGTAGTAGGCGATTCATCGCCGTGACAAAAGCGCTAAAGCGCTTACTACAAACTGCCTTCTTGCTTATGCCGCTTTGTAGTAGGCGTAAAGGCAAGTTTTTATCGAGCAGTTGAGGTTCGCCTCGAGCTAGGACAGTTCCGCCAGTAGACCTACTCTCTCATTGAACTCATCGATCAAAACGTCGATCTCGTCGATATGGCTGTGGATGCTGGGCCAGTATGAGTCATCATACCACTGCGCCTGGATATCTTCGTAGGTTTTTCCCTGCTGCTCAACCCAGGTGAAGTACTTGAGATTGTGGATGCGCTTGCGGTCGTAGTAGTTTAGTTCCTGGACATTGTCCAGATCTGCGCCCAGCAAATAGCGGTGGAAACGAGCGGCGGCATCTTGAGGCGTGAATGTTCCTTCTTTCTCCTGGTACTCCTCCATACGGCTCATGTACATCTCCATCGAGTCGGTGGCGACGGTCATGACGATATCGTTGGGGCCCATCTCGTAGTATTTCGCCATTTTTATGGCTGTCAGCATGTTGCCGATACTGGAGATACCGAGAAGGGGAAGCTGTTCCACAAGATCGGCTGACACACCTTGCTCGACCAGGTACTCCTGCCCGGCCGGTTCGTTGAAGAGTCGCATCAGACCGATGGTAGCAGCATCATCCAAGGCCACCACCATGTCAGAGTTCTTGACATTGTGGATCCAGGGTACATGTTTGTCACCGATACCTTCGATGCGGTGCTCACCGAAACCATTTTGTAGCAGCGTAGGGCATTGCAGAGCCTCACTGGCGACGATCTTGCTGGAGGGGAACTGGTCTTTCATGTAATCGCCGAAAGCAATCGTACCGGCCGAACCGGTGTTGGAGGCCATGCCACGGTAACTGTCGTTCGGGCCCATAATCTGGTTGAGCACCTCGACCATGGCCGGGCCGGTGACCTCATAGTGCCACAGGTAGTTGCCGAACTCGTCGAACTGGTTGAAGATGACCAGGTCTTCGCCAGAGTTGCGTAATTCCCAACATTTGTCGAAGATCTCCTTGACATTGCTCTCAGAGCCGGGCGTCTTGATCGTTTCTCCCGCCACCGATGCCAGCCAATCGAATCGCTCCTGGCTCATGCCTTGAGGGAGGATGGCGATCGATTCGCAGCCCAACAGGTTGGAATCATAAGCGCCGCCGCGGCAGTAGTTCCCGGTCGAGGGCCAGACAGCTCTTTGCGTTGTGGGATCGAACTGTCCGGTCACCAGGCGAGGCACAAGACAGCCGAAAGCTGCGCCGACTTTGTGGGCGCCCGTGGGGAACCACTTCCCGATGGCTAGGACAATACGGGCGTCGACACCGGTCAGCTCTTTGGGCATCTCGATGTAATTGACATCGCCAAAGCCACCGCCGCTGGACACAGGAACATTATGCCAGGAGATGCGGAAAAGGTTGAGAGGATTGAGGTCCCATAGGCCTACATCGCCCAGACGCCGTTTAATGACATCGGGTATCAGGCTGGGATCCCGCATTTGCTTGAAGGTGGGGATGATGATATTGCGTTCTCTGGCCTGAGCGATGGCTCGCTCGAGAACGGCTTCGTTCTTGGTAAGATCAATTAATTCAGTCATGGTTGTTTGTTGGTAGGGTGTTGAGTGGATGGTGGAGGTAGATTTTTGGTTGCCAGTAATCAGTCAATGTCGTTAAGTTAAGGTGCAGTGCACTCGCGTAGGCAGCCAAACGATGGGATTTTAGTAATGATAACGAACTTGAGCCAACAAGATGTCACCTTGCTCGGCAATCTTGTAAACCAGACGGTGCTCCTGATCAATACGCCGTGACCAGTACCCTGCCAGTGCATATTTCAAGCGTTCGGGTTTGCCAATACCTTCGTATGGTATTCGTTGAATCGCTAGAATAAGGGTGTTGATTCGTTTTAG
>PIVW01000637.1 GCA_003353825.1 Chloroflexota bacterium | reverse complement strand
GGCATATTCCGTCGTCTCACATGGTCGGGATTCCTTCTTTTTCTCTTGGACATCTTGCCAATTTACGTCTCGATAACCGATTTGACAAATCTGCATCGACCTTAACTTGTCACGAATGGTGGTTGCGTTGTTAAAACAGGAAGGCATGACGGAGCAGGCAGCGACTGCTCTTGCGGATCGCTGGTTAGTCCAAGATGATTTTTTACTCACATCGATGGACGGCCCCTTTGACTTTGTCGTCGGCAATCCTCCATACGTGCGACAGGAGTTGATTCCCGCACCACTTTTGACGGAATATCGCTGTCGCTATAAAACAATGTATGACCGGGCTGATCTCTATATTCCATTCATCGAGCGTTCTCTTTCTTTACTCTCGAGGGGCGGTTGCTTAGGTTTCATTTGCTCGGATCGCTGGATGAAGAATCGCTATGGTGGTCCGTTACGCAATCTTGTAGCAAATCAGTTTCACTTGAAAACATACGTTGACATGGTAGATACTCCAGCGTTTCATTCCGATGTTATCGCCTATCCCGCTATCACTGTCATCAGCAGAGAAAAGCCCGGTGCAACCCGGATCGCCCATCGTCCTGCCGTAGAACGAGCAACGCTTGTGGCACTCGCCAAAACATTGCGAGCCAGGTCCTTGCCTAAGGATGCTGGACCGGTACGCCAACTAGAGGGGGTCACAAATGGCGCAGAGCCGTGGCTGCTAGAATCCACAGATCAGATGGCACTCATTCGACGGCTTGAGCAGCAATTTCCGAGCTTGGAAGAGGCTGGATGCAAGGTCGGTATCGGAGTAGCAACCGGTGCAGATAAGGCTTTTATTGGTGACTACGATAAGCTCGATGTCGAGTCGGATCGCAAGCTATCACTTGTCACAACAAAAGACATCGTGTCTGGCCGGGTGCAATGGCTGGGGTTAGGGGTCATCAACCCATTTAACCAGGAAGGTGGCCTCGTTGATCTGCGGGATTACCCACGCTTATGCAACTACCTTGAGGCGAGGCGGGAGATAATCGCAAATCGGCATGTCGCTCGGAAATCACCCGGAAATTGGTATCGGACGATTGATCGGATACATCCGACGCTGGCCAAGAAACCAAAGCTCCTGATTCCTGACATCAAGGGAGAGGCCCATATTGTTTTCGAGCGTGGAGAACTATACCCGCACCACAATCTCTATTACATCACGTCCGATGTATGGGACCTGCGGGCGTTGCAGGCTGTTATGCTCTCTGCTGTCACTCGTCTGTTCATAGCAACCTATTCTACCAAGATGCGGGGAGGTTACCTGCGGTTTCAGGCGCAATACCTACGTCGTATCCGCATACCATTTTGGAAAGATGTGCCAGGGTCACTGCGAACTGAATTGAAGAATGCTGCCATATGTCGAGATATGGATGCGTACAACTGTGCAGCGTTTAAGATGTATGGCTTAAGTCACGAAGAACAATCAGCCCTTGGCGGTAAATAGAGGATAAATATGGCTCTTGATCTTGTTGATTACGAACTAAAGGCTCGCGAGGCTGTAAAAATCTTTTGGAGAAGCAGAAGAGCAGCGATACAAAAGCAGATTGAATCTGGTAGGGTTGACCAAGGCGAGCGCGCTGGTGTTACTGCGGGTAAGGACTTAGGACAGAATAACTTGCCGAATTGCTCCCTGAAATGGCGGAAGAGTTCCGCAAGTTATTGAATTCTCTGTCCTAAGAACATGGATAGTTTCGTAGATTTGTTAATCGATGTCGTGCGCGCAAATGGACTAGATCATGCCAAGATTGGCCAACAGCGGAGCGCGCCGGCGCTGCCTGGTTATTTTCGAGCAACGAAAGAGTGGGATGTTCTGGTCACCCATAAGGGCGAGCTGATCATGGCCATCGAACTGAAGAGCCACGTCGGTTCGATCGGTAACAACTTCAACAACCGTACCGAAGAGGTAATTGGCTCTGCACACGATCTGTGGACGGCCTATAGGGAAGAGGCATTTGGCAAACAGCCTCCTCCATTTGTCGGGTGGCTGATCCTGGTCGAGGATTCTGAAAAAATACACTCACCTGTCAGAATTACATCGCCACACTTTCCAGTTTTCGACGAATTCATAGGATCGTCTTATTGCAAGCGGTACGAACTCCTGTGCCAAAAACTCGTTCAGGAACAGCTTTATACGAGTGCTGCCGTTATCACGTCGCCCCGTAGTGCTGATGAGACTGGCGAATACTCAGAGATGTCTGCGATGACCGGACTCAAGACGTTCGTCACGTCACTAGCCGGCCATGTTGCTGCAGAGGCAGCTCGGCTTGGATGACAGATTAATGAGCAGCGGTTTCTCAAACCGCCGGTTCTCGGTTCGAGCCCGATGGGCCCCCAACTGTGTCTGAACGTCTGGCCTGATTCTTCAGGTTGGACGTTTTTTTGTTTCTGGCCGGGCTGTACAGTCGCCAATGTTTATCCGCGCTTGATAATGCCACTGATCTCCCACACGTAGGGTTAGCGGCATGATGTTGAGCGAATCTGTAAGTGCATTCGTTGAATCATAAATTCGCCTCGCCTTTCCAGCCTGTCTCTACTTCAACCACACCGGATCCGAATCTACAGAACGGTTACGGCTGATATTGCGCGGATTAGTTTTCTCGCTCAGTGGTGTGTCGGGGTCCAGCACCCATATCTGTTTTCTGCCGCTCACGCGGTTTGAGTAGAATACGATGCGATTTCCGTTGGGGGACCAGGAAGGGTGCTTATCCCATTGCCAATCATTTATAGTTTGCCGGCGTTCGCCTGTGACTTCACGGCTGATCATCCACAGTTCATCATTACCGTTGCGATTGGTGGTAGTGGTTATATATTAACTGATAGGACACCATTCTGTGTAGGGCAATCGCATCTAATATGTCAAGTAGAGGAGCTTGAAAAATTAGAGAATTAATGGCAGAATGGGCGTTCTATCCCCGATACAAGGAGAGAGCGCTCATGAAACAGGTTCCAGCCG
>PIVW01001348.1 GCA_003353825.1 Chloroflexota bacterium | reverse complement strand
TTCCGGCACATACAGCCCGCCGTCGCTGGCAAGGCCTGTCAGCAGAACATCTTCAAATTCTAGAACCGGGGCCTGCCCGCGGGTGCTGATATATCTCAAGTAGAAACCTCCGGATCGAGTTTGAGCAGCGCGCCATGGTGCGCGGGCCAATATCCAGTTCGTCTGGTATAATCACCTAGGTATGGCGTTTCAAGGCGGGCCTTAAAAGCGATGGTTGAAACCTAAACTGGAGAAAAACCGTCGTAGTATCAACACGCTACACTGGTCTGCATAAACTTATGCCAATAGCGCAGGTATTAGCTGGCGCCGCTGTTGGCCAACAGGTCGCCAAATCGCACCAGGGTGACCGCAAAAAACAAGACGACCAGAACAACCAGTATAAGGGCGATCGTGATGCTGCGCTTGCGCTGGCGGGCTATATGATGTTCGTCATTTAGGGCCATATCAACGCTCCTAGCGGCCTACGTCATAGACCGAATACCCCTGCCAGCAGCGGCCAGAGTCCCTGCTCTACAAGCAGAATGGCAAACAGTAAAAACAGGTACGATACTGAATAGGCAAACAGCTTTCGCGCCGCCCGGTCGGTCACATGGCCTTCACGGATACGGTAAACGCGCCATGCAAACATGAGAAAAACAGCCCCAAGAACCGATGCGGACAGTGCGTAGGCTATTCCGGCGGCCCGCAGCGCCCAGGGCAGGAGCTTGACCGGTATCAGCACCAG
>PIVW01001347.1 GCA_003353825.1 Chloroflexota bacterium | reverse complement strand
TACGGGGAGGACCCGGCCGAACCCAAGGTCGTCTCTAAAGAGCGGTGGTACACGCCGCCGGCACCCACGGCTGCGAGCGATGCGATCAAATAGCAGTCCAAACAGCTAACAAGGCATTGGGCAATCGCCGGCAAGAGCTGGTTCTCCGTCCAACATCACGGCCGGCAAAACACAATAGACAGCATTCGAGAAATCTGTAGAGAGATCAGAATTTAGGAAGAATGAAAGATAATTAACCGTGCAAAAATCTTCACCGCATAAACCAAGTGGCGTTTTTAATCGTTTCATAGCATGGTTACGTTTCCTGCTGGAACGCTTCCTATTGCGGGGCCTGGGCTACCGACTGTTGCTCGCTGCAATGATCGTTGTCGTTGTGGCCATAGTAGCTGGCGAACTTGCCGTTATCCTGGCGCCCGAAATCACAGAAGCGAGCGAAGGGATCTGGTGGGCCTTTCTGCGGCTTACAGATCCGGGTTACCTCGGTGACGATGAGGGCCTCGTTCAGCGTTTTATATCCACAATTGTTACTGTTCTGGGCTATGTTCTTTTCCTGGGCCTACTCATCGCAATTTTAACCCAGTGGATGAATCAATTCATCGCCAAGCTCGAGTCGGGTGTTACACCGGTGGCGGTCTCGGAACATCTGTTGATATTGGGTTGGACCCATCGCACCCCTGCCATCGTAAAGGAGTTGCTTCGGACCGGTAAGCGGGCCGAGCGTTTCGT
>PIVW01001346.1 GCA_003353825.1 Chloroflexota bacterium | reverse complement strand
ACGTATATCCGGCCTCTTCAGGTGGCATACGATGATGCCGGGCCATAATGGGTTTTTCGCGCACCGATTCCCTACTGTTCCTTCGTGTTATTACACACACGGACACTCGCGGGTTTTATCGGCGCCGGTTCGACCTGTTTGCCATTAACCGTTTACTTCGCAATCGTCAATTGAATAGACTTCCCTCGTTACCTGTATTTAATTTACTGATGCTGCAGCTAAGTCCGGATCATAATCAACGCCGCGGGTCATCATCACCCAGGCCATTCTCGCCATCTTGTTGGCCATCGCTACGGCAACCACATTACTGTGCCGCCGGGATTGGAGATCGATGATCCAGCGACTTAAACGGTCATCTTTATCTTTGGCCGTACGCACCGCAGAACGGGCACCGTGAACCAGTAAACAGCGTAGATACGCATCACCACGTTTACTGATCCCGAGCAGCCGCTCTTTACCACCTGAACTATGCTGTCTTGGCGTTAACCCCAGAGCCGCCGCCATGTCTCTGCCTTTACGGTATTGTTTGCCATCTCCGATGGTCGCTACCAGGGCAGTTGCAATCAACGGACCCACACCGCGCAACTGCTGCAATCGTCTGGCCGTGGGATCTTCTTGTGCAATCACGGCAATCTGTTTATCCAGTTCAGTCATTCGCTGATCCAATGCATATAGGTCTCCCCATAGCCCCTGAAGAAGCTGCCTGAATAAAAAGCTGAGACCATT
>PIVW01000636.1 GCA_003353825.1 Chloroflexota bacterium | reverse complement strand
CTGCCCCCCCGGGTGATCGAATGTGACAATGGAAACCTCGTGGCCACGTACCGCCAACTCAGAACACACGGTGCAAAACACACGTTCGGCGCCACCAACTGCCGAAGTAAGATTCTTGACTGCGAACAACAACCTCATGCGCGAGCGGCCAACTGTCTGAACAAAGACTCCCAGCGGTTAAAAATGGCGTTCGGGGCGTAATGAGCCATAGCTGCCACGGCCTCTGCCCCCATCCGCCGGCGCCTGTCATCGTCTGTCATGAGCGCCAGCAGCCTTGCCAGTGAATCGGGCGAACCGTTACCCTCCGCAAGTAGGCCCGTCTTGCCGGATACAATCAAGTGCCCAACACCCGCACATTCTGCATAGCCCACGGCAGGCAGCCCATGCGCTCGACGCCGCCCGAGACGTCGTGGAACAACCGGTTGACAAACAACACCTTCATTGCAACCCATCAGATACGGCTTGCATTCTCCGCTCATGAACCAGCCTGCCCGGCGCGGAACGCAACAGATGCTTCAGGCCCGCAACAGGGTTGGCGCATCAGAAACATAGTCAACGCGGCCAGCAGTTTCATGCGCCGGCCGCTGAAGTGATAGAAGCGTATCTTGGACCAGTCACGAGCATAACCATACCGCCCCTTCCGCATCAGATAGTCCGAATATTTGTCTATCAGTCGCAGTCCAACCTTAAGATTTCCTTGCGGGGTCTTGTCCGCCGCCACCGTAGCATGCTGCAGATAAAGGGACTCGGGGCAACCAATGAAATGCCCGCCCGCCAAGGCCAGACGTATGGCGAAATCCACATCCGCCACCCGGCGCAGGCTGCTATCGAAACCGCCCACCGCCGCATGACAAACTTGTGTCCAGAAAACCGGGTGCGGTGCAAAATGAGCAGCTACTTGGTTTCTTTAAGGCGAAGAGCGCGGCGCCTGTGCACGTACCTTCTGAGTGGGGAGAGTGCCGTTCTCACAAGCGGCAGCCGAGCCTCAGCGAACCACAAGACGGATCTAAAGGCTATCTTCATCAATGTGCTGGGGCGGCGCATAAGTTTTCTGTGGCAATCCAACAATTCTTGATGACGTTCAGGTGTTAACCCGGCGTAAGATTGGGGAGGGGCTGGAATATGGAATAATTCCGGCGGCTTTGACCCCAACCACCTTTCACAGATGGCAACATTTCCATCTGAGTATGCGTCTAGGATTGACGACCGGCTTTGCTCGCTCAAAAAGGAAGCCGAAACACCGCGCATTTTTCGTGACATTTCCCGGATGGCGTACTTGGAATACAGTTCCCAATACCGCCCCTTTCTATTGCAATTCAATTGTTGCTTGAAAGCCAGAATATCTGCCGGAATACGAATATTAGCCCGAATTTGTGAGGCGCCGATATCCCTCGCACCCTTAATGTTCAGCACAAAATCCAGAAAGTCCAACACGACATTTTTTGTCGGGTCAAAGACCCGCACTTTAATTGCATCTTCGCCAAATTGTTTTGCCCAAATATCAAGGAGCGAATAATAATCAAGGGCGTATCTGTGATCGGAAACGAAGTCGTCAATGGTTCCAGAGTAAAACTCTTTAACCCTTTGGCTGTAAAGTGATTCAATGAATTCGGGTTGCCTACGAACATAGCAGACTATTTTCACGTTCACGGTGTGGGGCGCGAGTATTTTGGCGAGATTTCCAACAAGTTTTTCCTCTTGTTCCCAATATTCGGCCTCAGAAAATGGACTTGAGTGATCGGAAGACGTGTTCATTGTAAAAAATGATTCGTCACTAACCAAAACTTTTTGAGCGCCAGTCCTTTTTGCCTGCCCCAAAATTCGGTCGAAAAACTTTGCAACTTGGTCGGTTTCGTGTTTTGCGATCGCCACGCTTATTGGGGTGCTACTCATTCCCGATAAATTTGCGGGGAACGCGTACATGACACCATGTTCTTCCAGAAACCGGCGCTCATTCGCGCAGAAACCCTGGATGCTGCTGGTCCCTGTTTTGTGGGTTCCGATGTGAAGGATGAGTTCCATTTGCGACCTTAGGCTATATTGTTGACTCTACGTTTTTGGCGGGGGGGCTATATGCTATAGAGCCTGTTGCTGAATAGGTCCAGATTGACGGCATGAAGCCTCTACCCGGTGGTTTTTGTCCTCAGGCGGTATTTTCCTCAGCCTATGGCCTCAGTTCGAGAGCCATTTTCCACCCTTTCTTCCTCTGCGGACGGACTCCGAGTGTAGCTTCTTGATGTTGTGCGCGGAGCAGTGCAGGCTCCATTCGCCCTTGGTCTCCTGCTCCCCGCGCATCATGAAGCAGTCCGCGCCCAGGGTCTCCTTCATCTGACCGAACACCGGTTCCACGATCTGGCCGCGCAGGCGGTAAAGCTCGGCCCCGTTGGGTCAGGAGCTTGCGCTCCATCCGGTCACGGGCACTCATGTCCTTGGGAATCCGGCCCCGTGGTGGAGGCGCATCGCGCATCGCCTTGCGCTGCTTCATCGTTTGGGGATGGAGCACCGCAAGCCGCAAGCGGTGTCGCAAAAGTTGGATGTGGCCAAGCAGGCGGCCTCCATCAAGGCTTATAACACCCTCCTGAACGGGCTGTCCGATGACGAGGCGGTGATGTTTGCGGATGCGGTGCGGCCCGTGAGCTGCTGGGCGCCCAAGGACACCAAGGTCGCGGTTGACCAGACGAGTGCGTCGGCGCATGAACATTCACGGGGCCATTAACCTGGAGACCGGCCAGACCCGCATCCGCAAGGTGCTGATGGTTGACGCCATGAGCACCATTGCGCTTCTGATGGCGATTGAGGCCCTGTATCCGGCGATGCGGCTGATCCATGTGTTCTTGGACAACGCCCGCTACCATCACGCCAAGCTGATCCGGGAATGGCTGGCCCAACCGGGGCGGCGGATCAAACTCCATTTCGTCCCGGCTTATTGTCCCCACCTGAACCCCATCGAGCGTCTGTGGGGGCTGATGCACAGAAACGTCACCCACAACCGATGTCACG
>PIVW01001345.1 GCA_003353825.1 Chloroflexota bacterium | reverse complement strand
CCAAAGAAATCTCGACGCCGTTGATGGAACCGATGCATTTTGGCTTATAATACACAGCCGATGTAGCCTTGACGTCTACTCGAACCTGAAGAAAAAGGCGTTTCGATTACCCATCCTCTATCGCCGCCTCAGGCCAGAGTGTAGGCCTATGCGCAAGCATATTGTTCATGCTCGCTGCTGGTCTCTCCCCAAGAACGAGGTATGGATATCGATCAATGATATGCCCTGATTTTGCTACCCGGCTCGTCTTGGTAATGACTCCCCCATCGGGGACAACCCAGTAACCAACGAGCTCGTCAGTTGTTGGATCCCGGATCAGCTCGATCGACGAGGTGGTGTTTAGGACGTAAGACTCAGAGACGCGCCCTTCCATTCCCAAAAGCTGCGCAAAATGATAACGTGCTCGTAGTGGAGTTCAGCATTTTGTGAGCTGCCTGATAGACGTTTGACTTTACGGACCCCCAGTTGGATAAGTTCGGCATTGAGCGCCATTATCTCGGGCAAAATGTGTCTGTAAAGTGGGTGCGTCTTCCAAGACGTCTCACCGCTCGCTGACATTTCCTCCTGAAGCCCCTGGAACAGGTGCCAATGGAGGTGGCGCCGGTACAGAAGGTGTCAAGTCCGGCAAAGATCCAGCCGTTACCGGAGACTGACACTGATCACGTCGCCGAGATGAAGAGGCGCTTCTATAACGGTGATCGTCAACCTCTGTATCAGATACTGCGTC
>PIVW01000635.1 GCA_003353825.1 Chloroflexota bacterium | reverse complement strand
CTGAAAAAGATGCGGTTGTCATTACCTATTCCTCACAATTGGTATAACGGTATACCAAATTATAGTATACCTCTTTGTGAGATACAATTGTGCTGCGGGGTAAGTCTGGTGGCTGCGTCCCAAACACGCGACCGATATGTTCCCGGTGGAAGGTCAAACAGAGAAAACGCCCCTGATTTCGAGTGTTGGCCGAAAACTGTCTGGGTGGGTAAATTGGCTGCGCCTAACGACTGGGACTCACCAGCGCTGCAATCCATTAAATTGCTCTAATAACTAGTGATGCATATAATGGAGTTCCGAATCACGCGAATATGGTTGGTGTTCTGCGAGTAATTAATTGAACTCATGTGCCAAAAAACCGGTACGCTTTCTTTGACGACTACGACATCTTAATACTGTTTCTGGATGCGCCCCGAGCGTTTTCAGAAGCTAATGCGTATCTTCTCGAATACTCGGGGAACCAACTTGTCCACAGGCGAGTGCCCCGGAATATCAAGAAGATACGAGAAGGCGGCGCAAAGCATGCAAGTGGCGCCAGTAGCTTGTAAAGATGGCCAACCACCGATTTGAATAAAGCCATATTTTTCACCGATCCTTTGGAGGGTACACCATGACGTTGCGCAACTTAATACGAATACTATCCTTGATGTTGGTTCTGTTCGCCGTGTTGGTTTCTGGCGTAAGTGCCCAAATAGACGAGAACGGAAACGTCGCTCAAGACGAGACACCGCTCTACCTGCCCATGCAGATGGAGAGTGCGTTTGGTGGCAATACACCTGGCTTTCGCAACGATGCAACAGAGTTCACTATAGCCAGAAATGCTGCGCTCTACGATGAACTTCCCTTCGACGATACTTCAGATTTCGACGATGTACAGCGTGGTTTCATCGCCCCCATCCCCGATGACATCATCAAGCTCGAAGACGGCAGTAGAGTCGCCTGGGATCCGACTCAGTACGATTTCATTGAGTTTGGCTCACCAGCACCGGATACCGTCAACCCTAGCCTCTGGCGTCAGTCACAGTTGATCACCGCCTCTGGTCTGTATTCGGCCACCGATCGCATCTACCAGGTCCGCAACTACGATCTATCCAACTTGACTATCATCGAGGGTGATACAGGCATCATCGTGGTCGACCCACTCATTTCCAAAGAAACGGCTAAGGCTGCGCTCGATCTTTACTACTCGCATCGACCGCAGGTTCCTGTCGTTGCGGTCATCTACTCACACAGCCACATCGATCATTATGGTGGTGTAAAAGGTGTCACCTCACAGGAAGATGTGGATGCAGGCGATGTCAAGGTCGTGGCCCCGGACGGTTTCATGGAGCATGCGATCAAGGAAAACGTCTACGCGGGCACGGCCATGACCCGTCGCGCCTTTTACATGTATGGTAATCTCCTGCCGGCAGATGAAAAGGGCCAGGTGGGCGCCGGTCTTGGCACTACGGCTTCGGAGGGTACGATCACCCTTATTGCACCAACCGATACTATCACCGAAGACAGCGGTGATATGATAATCGATGGCCTGACATTCCAGTTTTTCCTTGCCCCTGACTCGGAAGCCCCTGCGGAGATGCACTGGTATATTCCCGAATTGCGAGCCCTTAGCACAGCGGAAAATGCCACCCACACTTTGCACAATGTCTATTCATTGCGGGGCACCAAGGTACGCGATCCCTTGGCTTGGTCCAAGTACTTGAACACGACCCTTGCTCTTTGGGGTGAGGAGACAGATGTCCTGTACGGGATGCACCACTGGCCGATATGGGGTACTGACGAAGTGCTCGACCATCTCAGAAAGCAGCGCGACACCTATCGCTACATAAACGATCAGACACTGCGTCTTGCCAACAAAGGCTACACCATGATCGAGATTGCGGAGATGTTCGAGATGCCCGAATCCCTGGCCACCACCTGGTCCAGCAGAGGCTATTATGGCAGTGTGAACCACGATGTTAAGGCGGCTTACGATAAATATCTGGGCTGGTTCGACGGCAACCCGGCAACCTTGAACCCTCTGCCACCGGTGGAGTCCGGCGTCAAGTATGTCGAATTCATGGGTGGGGCAGATGCGGTCCTCACCATGGCCCGCCAATCTTATGACGCCGGCGAGTACCGCTGGGTAGCCCAGGTCGTCAATCACGTAGTTTTCGCTGATCCCGATAACTCGGGGGCCCGAAAACTCCAGGCAGACGCTTTAGAACAACTTGGGTACCAGGCCGAGTCCGGCCCCTGGCGCAACTTCTATCTCACCGGTGCCCAGGAACTACGAGATGGTATTGACACCTCAGGGGGAAGCGGTTCTACTGCAAGCCCAGATACCGTCAGAGCAATGGAAATGGACCAGTTCTTCGATTACTTGGGCATACACCTGAACGGCCCTGAGGCCGAAGGCGAGATTCTCGTCATCAATTGGGATTTCACCGATACCGGCGAGCAGTATATTCTGAGGCTGGAGAACTCTGTGCTGGATCATACGGCTAACGCTCAGGACCCAGGCGCTAACGTAACCGTCACGACGACTCGAGAAACACTGAATATGCTCCTTCTCAAAGAGACGACGCTCCTCAAAGCGATCGTATCGGGCGATCTCAGGTTCTCAGGCGAGAGGTTGAAGCTAGTCAAGCTGTTCGAGCTCATGGATAGCTTCGACGTGTGGTTCAACATTGTCACGCCTTAGGAGCGATGACAAGGAAGGGTAAAAGCGCTGCCAGGCACAGCGAATATCCCAGATAAAAACGGACAGCCTAATGAAGGCAATGGAAATTGCCTGGCTAATCCTACGAAGGCCCATCAGGAGTTGTGACCAGACCCTGATGGATCTTCGCATTTTCAGCCCGATACTCCCAGTATTTAATCAGGAATGTCAATTTCAACTTAACACATAAGGGAAACCCAAAAAAATAAACCTCCCAAAAATCAAGGAGGGAGGGGGCGGATAAGAACAAACCACTTTTCCAAACCGGGCAAACGTTCAAAACGATTTTCCAATTCATCCATCGC
>PIVW01001344.1 GCA_003353825.1 Chloroflexota bacterium | reverse complement strand
AAGGGAAATCAGCGGGGTGATGCCGATGGTGAGCCCTTTTGGTGTGACGGCGATGAAAAGTAGGCGATGCCCCACAAACCAACACAAAGTAAGCTTGCGGCACCTATCGTCCCAGAGATTGATGATACTTGCTCGCCAAAGATGCAGATCCCCCAGAGAAAGCTAATGAACACGATGACGCTGGACCATATGCCAACGCTGACGGCAAGACCAGCTCTGCGCACTGCATAGATACCGCAGGTACCGGCGGGAACCCAAAGGCTTGCCGACACGAGACCCCACCAAGTAAAGGATGGGTTGGTGTCCAGCAGTAGAACAACCCAAGACATGGCAAAGACCATGAAGGATTTGTAGGATTGGAACACCAGCGGATCGACGTCAACTTTGGTGGCGGCTTCGCCTTTCATTGGGACGGAATAACTGCCGAAGGATAGGGCGGCTACAAATGCGGCCAAGAGCCCGATCCATTCCTTTCCGTAATCTGTCGGTGGTTGGCTTGACATGATATCTTCTTCTGTTTACGAGTGTGTTGCAAAACATATATTTCTTAGTCTGCTATCTAATCTCTACTCATAATGCTTCTGGTGGTGATGGCCGCAGTACATGTACGAGCAGAGGTATCCGCCTGACTCGACTCGCCAGTTCTGACTGATCTTTGTGGTGATACATGTATGATGGCGCAGTCAGATCGCAGATCTGAGCCGAGAACCGACGCACGCCGTACGTACAG
>PIVW01001343.1 GCA_003353825.1 Chloroflexota bacterium | reverse complement strand
ACTTTGATTTCAAAGCGACACTCGGCATCCAGCCCCTCTACCCAATCTGGAACCAGATTGGATCGCTCAGGAGCGACACTGCTGGGCTCTTCTACCGCCCAAAGCATGACCATCCCGCGGCAAGAACCTTTGCCGGAATAATCGATCTCACCTCTAACGGTCACCATGCTGGCGGCCTGACTAGCAACCACAACCCCTCCGAGCAAAATCAGCAAGCTCAGAAGGAAACTCTTCCAATATCGGAATCCAAACATTTATCCCCCTAGAGCGCGCAAGTCCCATCTTCTTCGACATACGGGAAGGTTATCTCGCTGGCAACATTGCTGTACGGTGAAACATCAGAGCTGCGATAAGGTCTGACTCGATAACTATACTCGGTTTCCGGCTCGAGTGACATGGTATCGACAAAGCTGGTCGCGTTTGCTGGCAGATCGGAGATCTTGACAAACTCACCGCTGGCGGTCAACACCTCGACTTCGTAACCATCTTCATCCGAGGCATTATCGTCCCAATCCAGCTTGATCAGCCAGGCGTTCAACGCTGTGGCGATCAGGTTGGTCGATGCCGCCGGGAATGCCTGGTCACTGGCGGTATTGCTGTAACCGCTGTCCCAGGAACAGCTGCTGCTCTTGTAGGATCGGACCCGGTAGCTGCTTTGAACCGAGGGCGGCGCACTCAGATCAGAATAGCTGGTAACATTCCCTGCCACAATGTCGATCTGGGTGAAATC
>PIVW01000634.1 GCA_003353825.1 Chloroflexota bacterium | reverse complement strand
ATTTCGCGTGGTACGGATTTTTCCCACACTATATCTAGGCGCTTGACACAACCAGCCACTAGGTGTGGGGGAATCATCAACGGAAATTCGTGATCGTCACGCGAAGTCCCAAAGAGCCTAAGTACTCAAAGGATCTTCACCACCGAGTCAGTAAAATGCTGATAGAAACGCTGCAAGAGCAAGGTTTGTGGCTCTGATCTGGTTGAGGAAGGCTGAGATGCTGCACTCCCCCCTTTGTTGCTTAAACAACATGAACCGGTACCCCCACTGACCTAGAAGCAAATGGCGGCTAGCCGGACGAGGTGATCGCAAGTCGGGATCGGTTGTCGTATCGGGTTAGTGTTGGTGGAAATAGGGCGCACAGAGTTCATTTTCGCAGTGGATGACCATCAATTCTCCATCGGCGTTAGTGTATGCGATGATGGGCAGGTCATGCACACCAATCGTGACCGCGATCTCTGTGTCGGTTACGGCGGGGTCCAGGAAGTAGATCGTGTCCAGCGTGCCGTGGTTGGGGCCACTGAAAACGGCCAGGCCCGAGCCAATCGGCTGAGGGTTGTCACCCCACATTTGGATACACGCCTTGATTGTTAAACACGACCAGATGGTTGTTGTCATCTCGTATTGTGATATCCGTAGCGAACTTGAATGCAGGAGCAATGTCGATGTAAGTCTGTGAGAGCTCAGAGATGAGCGTCAAACTGCAGTATACATCTGGATATGCTCCCGTCTCTGAGTACAAATACCAATCACAGCTCAGGGCGTTAATTTCGCCGCTTAGACCTGCAATATCCTCTTTCTGGTTAATATAACTCACAACAAAGCCGGAGAGGTCGCCGGCAAAAATCAAGGCCGCGAAGGAAATCTCTACCATCACGATTATGATTCCGGCCACAAGACCCGCTGTCAGGCCAGGCAGCAGCCGTCTGGGATACAGCTCACTGATCACTCGGGCTTTCAACTGCGTTTTCTTTGATGAAGTCATCACAGGCCGAGTCATGACAATCCTAGTCCTCTCTGGATTATAAACATTAATGCAGTATGTAAATAATAACTCATTTACATAAATTTTTCCACTGCATTTAATTAGTCACTGTAAATACATAATCTTCGCCACGGCAGGGCGAGCTTATGCAGCAAGATTGGCTGTTTACTTAAGCCTCCTCTGCGATGTCTGTCCCTTAGCGGCTACAATAGATTCAATCGCATCCAATACCACATCTGGGCGATCGGTGGGGATATTGTGAGTGCTGCCTTTGGCGATGATGAATTCACCTTGTGCAGATTGAGCCGCCAATGTGCTCAGTTTTTCATGACGTGCAGTTTGCAAACCATCCATCGCAGCATTGCCAGTTGTATCTAACACATCTGAGCCGATAATAACCAAGGGGATGTCCTCAATCTGGCCCTGATCACGTACCATTGCCAGATGGTTGTCATTGAGACCGCTGGCGAACTCCTGCGCCGACGTTTGCCACCATTGCGGATCGGTGATGAGGGTGTAGTATACCTCTGGGTCGGCAGGGTCTGTGCCAATAAAGGGCGCACTTTCGGCCATATTTTGCGTGCCTATCAGCCGCAACAGCCCGATTTTTGCCATGAAACCGAAGCCTTTGAACATGCCCGCGGCCGCTTGCTGCTGCTGCCTTAGTGCGGCGCCCATGATCTCGTTATCAAATTCAGTGGCGGGATCAATGAGTACCATGCCTGCCATTTGGTCGGCGTGTTGAGCGGCAAAAATACGGTCGGCCAAACCGGCGTGGGAGAATCCAACAAGGATATAAGGTGGTTCGATTTCGGCGGCAGTAAGCAGGGCGGCCAAATCGTTGGCGGCGTCTTGTGGTGAACGCACATCTTGAACGGCGTCGCTCCAGCCATAACCGGCGCGATCATAGGCACAGACACGGTTATTCTCGCTCAGTACGGGCATGATGCCGGCCCAATCGCTGGACCAACCACCTTGTCCCGCATCAAGAATTATGGTCGGGGAGCCCTCACCGATGCAGTGGATGTGCAGTTGGCGTCCGTTTACGCCATTTGCATACACTAACTGTCCTGGCGGGGGAAATTGGGTGGCAACCCTCTTTTCTGCCTGCGTTTCATAAATTGCGCCGGCGACGCCGAGCAGCACTAGAGAGACCAAGAGTGCGCCAATTACTCGCAAGGTTTGACCGAGACAGCCGGGACTCGCTTCTGTGGAAGTATCTGGTTGTGCATTCATTTCATTCTCCTGGATTGAACGGGCGCTTGGATTTCATGGCTGTATCGTATCAGTTCCCCTCGGCGCTGTGACGTCCCAAAGGTCACGTTGCCAGTCATGTTTTCGAGAGTGACCGTCACAGTGACTCTCACTGTGGACTACGCTCGACCAGGGTACCTCATATACGTTGCCACCGACCACAGGTCAGCCCCTTTCAGACCCAACAATCGTTTGACTTCAACTATCTAGATAAGAATCCACTACATGTAGTATGTTTCTGATATGCACTACAGTATACGGGACACGCTAGATTTCGGCACAGTTACTAACGAACGGCAATTGATGTCGCCCTACTGCATATGGGCGTCAATAACTGGTACCCACAAGATATAGTACCTGATGGTCTAGAGAAATGTGCCATTGTCAAACTAAGGTTCTGTTGACATTTGCTCTAGCCACCAATGAATTGCTCCCACATGTCACCCTGAGCGGGTCAAACACGCGACTTTCACGATCTCGAAACGCCAGCGAAGAATCTCGCGATCATGAAACGCGAGATTCTTCACTCCCTACGGTCGTTCAGAATGACATAACATGAAACGTCAACACAACCTAATGACTTGGATACGATCACGCCTGTCGTGAATCTCGAATCTGCTGCCTTTCTGTAAACCACTCTGCGTTCGCTCAAAATTTGGATGAAAAGCAAGAATGTGATAAGCCATGACCATGGACACAGAAATGACGATTCAGACCGAACAAATTGACGATTTGCCGCTGCTGTTTGGGTTGATGCAGAAGATGGGACTGCAAGCGATC
>PIVW01001342.1 GCA_003353825.1 Chloroflexota bacterium | reverse complement strand
CGCCAATTTTAGCCACTAAACTTTATATCCCCCCACCCATCCCGAGATCATCCCTCACCCCCATTTGATTGAGCGGTTAAACGCTGGCCTGAATGAGGAGACAAAATATGACTAAAAAACTGGGCCGATACGAAATCCTGGAGCAAATTGGACAGGGTGGCTTTGCCGTTGTCTACCGTGCCCACGACAAGCAACTGGATAGGCTGGTGGCCTTGAAAGAACTCAGACCAATGCTGCTGGCTAATCCGGACTCGGTCAAGGACTTCCGCCAGGAGGCCAGGAATATTGCCCGTCTGGATCACCCTAACGTGGTTACCATCTATGATGTCTATGAGGCAAAGCAGCGACAGTTCATCGTGATGCAATTGGTAGATGGTTCAAGCCTGGAAGAACTGATTACCAGGCGGGGACACCTCTCGTGGTCAGAAGCAGTAGAGATCATCACTGCGCTGGCGGTAGGGCTGGATTATGCTCATACTCGGAACATCCTACACCGAGACCTGAAACCGGCCAACATTCTGCTAGACTCGAAACACGGGCCGATGCTAAGCGACTTCGGCCTGGCGAAATTGATTGGCGAGGCCGGCACCAGTGTCACCGCAGCTGGGGGCGTGGTGGGAACGCCCCACTATATTGCCCCGGAAGTGTGGGAAGGCCAGGGCACAACCCGCCAGTACGACATCTATGCCCTGGGGTGCATCCTATACGAGATGCTCATTGGAGAGAAAGTC
>PIVW01000136.1 GCA_003353825.1 Chloroflexota bacterium | reverse complement strand
TCCAGGGCCAGGGCTTCCTCGTCGACGCGTACGCCCTGCATGAAGCGGCGGGTTTGTGAGATCATTTCGTTGGTGAGCACCATCATTTCCGGCGAGTTCGTGAGCCCGCTTTCGAGGTAACCGACGTCATGATTGAGATTGGTCTTGGCAAGGAGTGCGGTTTGCACGGAGAATTGAGCATCAACCGCAGCCTGAGCGTCGGGAAGTTTGCTGTCGCTGTGGCCGCCATAGCCCCAGCATGGCAGTCCATAGAAGCGCGCCATCTCGGCTGCCATCACACGTGCCAGTTGGAATTCAGGCGCGCCGTAAACGCTGATCATCTCCTTCATGTCCAGGTGGTGCACGCCGTGTCCATACAGGAAAGGTGCACCGGGGTTTATAGCCTGGTGCATCACCAGCCCACTCAGCATTTCGGCGTTGCCCAACACTACTGCGCCTGCCAGGGTGATGGGCGCCGTACCACCCATCATGGGCGCAGGAGAGTGGGTGACGGGAATGGAATGTTTGGCTGCAAAGAGCAGTTTGTCGACCGCTTCGAGGGCGTGTTGCAGAGGAGTGGTCGGTTCAGAGTAGAGCAGTAAGGTGGGATAACGCGAGAGTGACTGCATACCCCCTGCCACGGCGGCCGCCATCTCTGCGATCGCTTGGATGTCTGCTAAGCCATCGCAGACGAACACGATCGGTTTGGTGGTGTTACGGACCATGCAGGCGAACTGGTGCCGGAAATAACCTTCGGTTGGCACGTCTCTGGGGATGCCCACCGACATGACAAACCCGATCTCAGGCAGGGCATCGCATACACGAATGCAATCAGCTACATCGCGGAGCATAAAATCCCGATGCTGGCCCGTTTTCGGATCCATGTAGCGTAGAGTATCTGAGCCTGGCCCGAAATAGACCTGTTCTCCATCCAATTTCGCTGCCACCTGATCGCTCCCGCGGCGGTAGAGATTAAAGTGACTTGGGGCCGAAGCCAGAGATGATTCGATTAGGGAGGGGGCGAGTTTCGCCAGATTTCCCTCGATCTGGGCGCCTGCTCCGTGTAGAAGTTCAAGCCCCTCTTCGTGAAATACTTCAACGCCCGTACGGCGCAATATCTCGCACGAGGCCCGGTGGATCTGCAGACAGTGGCTTCGTTCCAGCATGTGAAGTCGAGGGCGGATGCGCGGCAGATCGGGGAGAGGGCTTGCCACAGCGGTGGTTGGGCGGCGATCACGTCGACGACGTTTCATGGAAGACTTGCTCCTGCAGGATGGCTATGACCGTTGTTTGGACCTGTGTTTTGTGTCGAAGTCTGAGCACTTTTATTTGCCATCGGTACCGATGCCCATCACTCCACACACCTACAATGTTCTATGCTGTACCGCAGTACGTATGTTGGCTCGTTTAAGGTTATTGATATCAGCACACACAAGATGTTGCATATTATGAAACTGTGTTGCAAAGGTTATTTTCTTATTTTATGCGTACTTGTTTTGAAGTGCAAATGAGCTACTCGGCGTCGAGTTTGGCGTTTTAAGGGCTTTATCCCACTTCATCGACCAAGGTCAGGGATTTGCCGCTTCTTGCCAGGCGGCAAGGGCCCTGGCCATTTCCGTGTAAAGTGCGCCCAGTCCTGTCTGGTCGCCGCTGTCGACGGCCGCTCCCACAAAGGTGGGGCGGGTAACGAGGGCGATGTGGGCCAGCATGCGCAGGAAGCGTGGCGTGGCGCCGACCTCTGCCGTCAGCAAGACATCTAAACCCCGTTTATGACAGGCTGAAACGGTTTCGACGATCTGGTGAAGGCTGCCGATAGCGGAACCATCGATATGCAGTGATTGCAGCCCGGTGGTCTCGGCGGTGGTGGCTACCTGAGCTGCTGAAATGATCTCACCTGCCACCAGGGTGACGTTCATATTGCGAAAGCGTAGGAAATCCCGTAGCTCTCGCAATAAAGCTACCGATTCGGGATCAGCGTTGCCGGAGATATTCTCGATCCTCAGGGGAAGTGGCTTCGCTGCCTGTTCCAATCCTGCCAGGGCTCCAAGCAACTTACCGCTCTGCCCCGCATACAGTTCTGCCATACCACCGCGCACATCGACGTGAATGTGGGGCGTCGCCCCGGGCTGGACCTGTTGCAGATGTGATCGCACACCTCGTACAAAGCGTTGGAGGATGTGACAATCTTCTCCCAGAACCTGTACTGGCTCTCCCTCCGGTACCTGGTACCCGACCGCTGCAATCGCCCGACCAATAGCTTGCAATGACTGCAGGGGGGCGTGAGTGTCGATCCGGGCATGTAAGGGCAGGGTGGCTTCGGTCGGCGCCAGTCCATACGCTTCAGCGACGTACTCCGCCACCGTAATCTGGCGTTGGTGGGCGGCGGTGCTCAAGAGCGCCTGCTCCAGGCAAGAGCGCAAGGCCGGGCGCAGGGGGAAAGGTGGGTTCACGCCAGGAGTTGGGGATACATTTGCCGCCGGGCGCAGTTTGCCGGTAAACAAGTCCCGGCGAGAAATCGCATGTTGCGAGGGTGGTGTTGCGGCATCGGCCTGCTCGTTACCGTCCGGCAGCGAGGCGGTGAGATCGCCGATAAGCAAGGCCAGGTCGGGGAAGCTGGTGAGTGGTCGCCCAATCAGTGCCGGCGCCAGCCTCTCCAGCAGCCAATCCTCGATACCCGCGACTTCACCTTCGCTCAACGGATGCGTCCAGGTATGATCTCCCCAATAAGCTGGTGCGCTACGCTCTCCCGCCAACACGATGCCTACCGAAATCGAAGCAATCACGCCGCCGGCAGTGCGCTGCAATCCAGGTATGAAAAGCAATTTTTTGATCAGAGGCGAAGACATCAGCAAGGTCGGACTGGCGGGTGTGCTGTCAGGGTTAGTTCTGATCGATCCACAACGAAAGGAACACGAGGGCCACACGAGGGCCGGGTCGTGTCCCTTGCCACAAATTCATATTAGATGAGCGTTCGTTTCTGTCAGACCACGCTACGCAGATCGATGATTTCTTGGTCTGGAATCTGGCCTAGACCCTCTTGCACCTCTGCCAAGGTGACGCCCGGGATTTTCAGCACCAGGTCATAGGAATCAGGATGTTTACGGGGGGGGAAGCTGCCGATACCCATCACACCCCAGCCCTGTTCCGAGATGGCAGACATCACTTTGTTGAACTCGCCCTTTCGATTTGGCATTCGCACGGTGACACGTACGCCCTCGGCCGGTAGACCCAGCATCAGCTGATAGGATTTCAGAAGATCGGTTTCGGTGATGATGCCGATCACGACATCCTCTTCGATAACTGGCAGGCAGCCGATCTTATGATCCGTCATCAGCCTGGCTGCGCGCTCAACCGTCTTGTCTGGTTCGACGGTCGTCACAAGTTCAGCTTTGAGCATGATCTGCTTCGCCGTCGTTTCCGTGAGACGTCGCGATATCTCCCAGATATTGAGGCTGCCCAACTCATCAGGTTTCAAGGCCAGACGTTGGCGGGTGATCAGCCCCTCCAGATGTTTACCGCTGCCGACAACAGGCACATGGCGAATATGGTTCTCGGCCATGATCTTCTGCGCCTCAGCCGCAGGCGTTTGGGGCGAGATCATGATGGGATGACGTGTCATGCAGTCTTTGACCAGCATCGTATTAGTCCTCTTTCACTTGAGTGATGACAGGGTCGAACGTATTTAATGTCTCGAGAGGGATATGGCAAAAAATGCGGTGGCCGCTCTCAATCTGGCGCCAGGGGGGTAGTTCCTGTTCGCAGATCTTACCTTCATCAGCTAAAAGATGGCGCCGCGGGCAGCGAGTGTGGAAACGGCATCCGCTGGGCGGGCTGATGGCGCTGGGCACATTGCCTTCCAGACGGATATGTTTTTGCTGCACGGTGGGATCGGGGATGGGAACGGCGGAGAGCAGGGCCTCGGTGTAGGGATGGTAGGGAGGGGCATAAATGGCATCGGCAGGTCCGATCTCCATGATCTGCCCCAGGTACATGACAGCGACGTCATCTGAGAAAAAGCGCACCACGCTGAGGTCATGGGCAATGAAGATCATGGTTGTGCCCACATCGCTTTGAACCTCGAGCAGCAGGTTGAGGATGGCGGCCTGCACCGAGACATCGAGAGCACTGACCGGCTCGTCGCAGAGGACGAGGTCAGGCCGGCTGGCTAAGGCCCTGGCAATGCCGACGCGTTGTTTTTCGCCACCACTAAGCTGGCGAGGTAGACGGTCGTAGTAGTTTTCTCCCAGGCGCATCTCCTGCAATAGTTTGATCACCTCGCCCCGAACCTGCTCTTTGGGCACGGTGCCGAAGCGAATCATAGGGCGGCCGATCTGATCCCCCACCGTGTAGGAGGGGTTCATGGTGGAGTCAGGATTTTGGAAAACCATCTGCAACTCTTGGATGAGCAGGTTGTCGCGACCCGATAGGTCACCGGTGATGTCAAAACCCAGGAACTGTGCTTCGCCACCGCTGCTCTCTTCCAGCCCGATCAGGGTCTTGATTAGCGTGCTCTTGCCACAGCCGGATTCGCCCACCACGCCCAGCGTCTTACCCCGCCTCACCGTAAAGCTGGCATCCTCGACCGCTTTTACATGCCGTTTTTCAGTTCTACCGAGCATATCCCTCAACGAACTGCCCTGCACTTCATAATATTTTTTCAAGCCGTCCACAACCAGGATTGGTTCGGCTTCGCCGTCACCTGCAGTCATAGTGGGGAGTTCGAGTTCTTCCGGTGGCGTCCAGACTGCAGGATCGATATCTTCGGCAAAGTGACAACGTACGGCAACACCATTGGACATACTTCGAATTTGCGGCCGCTCTTCCAGGCAGCGGTCTTGAGTATAATCGCAGCGTGGGTTGAAAACACAACCAACAGGTCGGTTGGCCGGGGGTGGTACTCGCCCGATTATAGGATAGAGGATACTACTAGCTTTATCTGCGCCCAGTTTGGGCACGCAGCGCATCAGTCCCTGGGTGTAAGGATGTTGCGGTCTCTTGTAAATCTGCTCTACTGTTCCCCGTTCGACCATCTCTCCAGCATACATCACGCCCACCTGGTTACAAACTCGGGCGACGACGCCAAGATTGTGAGTGATGTACATGATGGCTGTATCAAATTCCCGACGCAGTTCGGCGATGAGGTCGAGTACTGCCGCCTCTACCGTTACGTCGAGGGCTGTTGTAGGCTCATCCATAATAAGCAGGGCTGGATTGTTTAGCAAGGCCATGGCAATCACCACGCGTTGCTGTTGGCCGCCCGATATCTGGTGAGGATAACGCTTCATGACATTGGCGGCATCAGGCATGTAGACCCGCTCCAGCATCTCCACGCAGCGTTTAGCCGCATCATCATCACTCATCCCCCTGTGAACTGTGAGCACCTCCTTCATCTGGTCGCCCAAGCGCATGGAGGGGTTCAGTGCCTGCATCGGATCCTGATAGACCATGGCTATCTGGTCGCCCCGCAGTTGCCGCAGTTCCTCGCCGCCCTTACCCACCAGTTCCTGGCCCAGGAATTTGATGGATCCCCGTTTCACATAGCCGTTGGCGCCCAAGAAGTTGACAATAGCCCAGGCTACCGTGCTCTTGCCACAGCCCGATTCGCCGACGATGCCATAAGATTCGCCGCGGTTGATCTCAAAGGAGACGTTTTGTACGGCCTCGATCTCGCCGCCACGCACTTTATAGGCGACCGCAAGATCCTCGAGTTTGAGTACAGGGCCTGCCTCGCTGACATCCTCGGTTACGCTCCAATCCACTGTTGTTTCAGCCATAGAGACTCCTCAGTGACTAATCTAATTTACTTCCCGGTTTGTTGGGTAGGGTTGACATTTGAGATTACCGATTGAAATCATAGTCTGTCAGGCTGGTGGCCGCATGCCGACCTATACTGATACCGCAATCCTCAGCTTGAATGGTCCGTCCACCAGGTAGACAAACCGCCGATCTGACACAAACTATTTCTGATACCTCGTCAGTTCTTCGCGCATACCATCGGCAAACAGATTCAGGCCGATAACCAGTGATGCGATGGCGACCGCAGGCGGGATCACTGCCCAGGGGTGGACGAAAATAAAACGCCTCGCCTCGTTGACCATGTTACCCCAGTCTGGATCGGGTGGGGGCAGGCCAATACCTAGGAAGCCCAGCGTGCCGATGGCGAAAATGGCGTAGCCGACGCGTAACATGGCATCAACCAGAATAGGCCCCCGGGCATTGGGGAAGATCTCGCGGAACATGATGTAGCTGGGGCTCTCTCCCCGGGTTTCTGCGGCGGCAATGTAGTCTCGTGTCTTGATATCGAGGGCGAGACTGCGCACCAGGCGGGCAACGCCGGGCGCGCCCGTTACCGTGATGGCGAAAATTACGACCACATCACCCTGTTCCAGGGCGGTGATGATCACCAGGTAGAGGACGATGGCGGGGAAGGCGACCATGGCATCCAGCACCTGCATGATGCTCTGGTCCCACCACCCCCCACGAAAAGCGGCGTTGAGACCAAGAAAAGAACCGACCACGAGCGCGCCAAACACACCCCAAAGGGCCACGCCTATGGGTAGAGTAATAGCGGGAAGTTCAACAGATTGTAGGGGAATAGAGATGGCCACCAGTGCGATCACGAGCGCCAGGCTGCCGCTCCACACAATCATTGTATCTCTATATTCGTAGCGTCTTGCGGTGAGCCAGCCATAGATGAATATCCCACCATAGACAAGGAGAGAGAGAATGATCAAACCGATGTTCACGCTGCCAATGAGTAAGGCAAGACCTACCAAAACAAGGAGGACCAGGGCGAGTAGAAGCACTCGCGTTGAGAACCGCCGTTTGAGGACGACAAGGGGATAGAAGATACAGGCTGCGCCGGGAATCAATGCCAGCACCAATATCAGGCTACCGGCTGTTGTATCTGGCAGGCGGGTCTTTAGCAAAATGACCTGGGTGCCCGCCATCAGACGCGACATGATATCCCGGCCTAAGTGATCGGTGCCCAACCAATTGACCGAATTAGGTAGCAGGTTCTGCTCGAAAAGCGATGAATTCGGCGGGTAGGGCGTCCAAAGTATGGAGACAATACCGAGGAGAAACCAGAATAGAACGATGATCAGGCCAACAGTGGCAACTCGTGAATCGAAAACAATCGAGAAACTGTCCCAGAAACTCTTCAAACGGGAGGGTTTGGGGGATGCGCCGGCTGTGGGTTGTGCTACGGCCATAAAGGAACTCCTGTCTGGAGGATATCGGCTAGATGACGACACTTGACAGCATCGCAAGGTAACGGTTTACATTGTTGCGTGTTGCGTGTTGCGTGTTGCGTGTTGCGTGTTGCGTGTTGCGTGTTGCGTGTTGGTATGAAGATTCGGGAAAATACTTGATGGTGAACGGCTAATAATTAACAATTAACTATTGGTTATTCGCTATTAATTATTTAACTGATGCTTTTCGAGAATTAGCTTCTGCCGGTTAGACTGATCCCAACTCGTTTAGGCTGTACCCAAAACAAATGATGGAGCGATCATTACCTAGCCATAGCGAATCCGGGGATTCAAGAAGGTGTAGGCGAGATCGCCGAGCAATCTGGTGAGGATGGCGATGATGACCAGCAGCATGGCCGCTGCCTCGACCGCATTCGGATCGCCGAAGATAGCCGACCTATAGATGTAGCTCCCCAAACCTGGATAGCCAAAAATGGCTTCGACCACGACGACCCCGCCAATAAGCCAGTTCACGTGCAACATGATGATGGTGATTGGGGCCATAAGGGCATTGCGCAGGGCATGGCGAAGGACAACTCGGCGGCGGGGCATGCCCTTGATAATGGCCGTGCGGATGTAGGCCGTATCCATGACCTCGACCATACTGGCGCGCGTCATGCGGGCGATATAGCCTAATTCGACCGCAGTGAGTGTAAGTACGGGCAGCACCAATAGCGAGGGATCTTCGAATATAGCGTTGGGACTGTGAAAGATCGACACTGCCGGAAAAGCCTGTAGCCAGATGCCGAAGATCAGGATCAGGAAAATACCGGTGACGAATTCAGGTGTGGCAGTGAAAGCCAGACCGGTAATAGATATGGTGCGATCGATCAGTTTCCCTTCGTTGATCCCGGCGATAATACCCAGTATCAGGGCCAGGGGCATGACGATGAGGAAGGCGATGCCGGCCAAAACCAGGGTGTTGCGTACGCGTGGCAACAGCGTTACGGCCACAGGACGGCCGGTTTGCAGCGATTTGCCTGCGTCCATACGCACAAGCCCTTTACGGAGCGGGATGTATTCGCGCGGCCCGTCTCCCTCTTTCCGAAAACCCGCTTTCGTACGTACCCAGATCACCTCGCCCGAACCCCGTAACCACATCACGGCGTTGTTTTTGTTGTCTACCCCCCAGAACACCTCCCCTCCTTGGGGTGCGGTGGCCCAGTTGATACTTACGATATGCTCTGCCGACGATCCATCCTCATTCCGCCGCAACGTCAGCAAGCGGCCATCTTTCATGCTCCAGCGCGTGAGGGTGCCATCCACGTCGGCCCACCATTCGTCTTCTTCCGTTTGCGGGTTTTGCACTGTAACCAGGGGATACCCCACCTGGCTCTCCGCTCGCCAATCACTGCCGACCAGCCAGTCCAGATAACGCTGCCACGCCGATGCATTCAACCCCAATTGCGCCCGGTAGGATGCCCGTTGCTCGGGCGTGGACTCAATCCCCAGGATCTTGATCGTCACATCGCCGGTGCCCACTTCCAGGAAGAAAAAAAGGGTGATGGAGACAATGAGCATTGTAACGAGCGCCGATATCAAACTGCGAATCAAAAATCGCGCCATAACTGCACTCCACGGTTGTCAGTGATCGGTGATCGGTGATCAGTCAACCGATCACCGATAAAGAGTAGTGGAACAAAAAGAAGCGTCCTGCTCCACTACTCAAACAAATGGACAGATGGGATCAGACTTGCTTCCAGACCTTGTTCATCAAGTAGTAGGCAGTGGGATGGGATACCACGTTTTGGAATTCCTTCCTCGTGATGTTCCACACGTTCTTCCAAAAGCTGTTACCTATGGGACCATGATCCTGCATGATGTCTTCCATCTTGCAGAATATGGAGCGTCGCGCATCGACATCCAGCGTTGCCTGAGCCTCGATCAATAACTGGGTGAACTCGTCGTCGAACCAACGGGTCTCGTTCCAGGCGCCGATGGATTCTTCAGTGTAGGCCAGGGCCGGGACCATTGTCCCCAATGGTCGGTGCGTCCAGGCGGTGATGCCCAATGGCACTTCCGTCCACCGATCCCAATAGCCTCCCGGTTCGGTAATATCCAGCTTGATATCGAAACCTGCCGGTTCGGCCAGTTGTTTCAAGGCCTGGGCGATTTCAGGCTCAGCCTGATCATTTTTGGTCGCCAGTGAGACCTCCAATGGCAGAGAGATGCCCTTTTCGGCAGCATATTCCTCAAGCAGTGCTTTGGCCTGCTCGGGATCGTAGGCCCGAATCGATTTATCGCAATACGCCGGGTGAATAGGGGCGAAGTGGGCGTCGATAGACTCCACGCCCTCACCGAAGTAGGCCAGCTGCATGATCTTGGCGCGGTCCTGGCATATCTTGAGGGCTGTGCGAACACGATTGTCATCCCAGGGTTCCAGATCCACACGCATACGAAGGATCAGGCATTGCGCCGTGCTGGCAGGTCGGACAAAAAGATCAGCATTGTCTTTCAGCGCCTGGAAATCACTGGGACGTGGGTCGTAAAGTGTGTCGACCTGACCGGACTGTAAGGCGGCTACACCGGCATCCTTATCGGTCGAGACGAAGATTAGTTCGTCAAGATAGGGCAGTGGATCGCCATCCTCACCATTTTGCCAGTAGTCGGTGCGGCGTTTGAAGCGAGCGCGCTCACCCTCGGCATACTCTTCCAGCGTAAAGGCGCCGGTGCCGACCGGCTGTTTGATGATATCACCTTCAAAGTCACGGTGAAGGATGACACCCGGATAGTGGAAAAGGCTTTCAGGAATGGCGATGTCAGCATTGTTCAGGTGTAAACGAATGTGATAGTCGTCGACCTTATCGACGTTCGCCATGCTCCCCAGCGACGCCAGCAGTCCCAGCATTGATGAACCGACATCGGGATTGAGCCACTCTCCCATGGTAAACATGACGTCGTCTGCTGTGAGATCATCGCCATTATTGAATTTAATCCCTTGCTTCAGGAACAGATCCCAGGTTTTGACATCTTCGCTCGCTTCCCATTTATCCAGTAGTAGCGGCCGGGTGATGTTATCCGACCCCGTCTCTGTCAGATATTCGTTCGTCTGGCGGACGATGTTGGCGCCTTCCACCCAGGATAGCCGGGCGGGATGGTCGAGAAGTTGTAGCGCCATGGAAGCCGTCCAGGTACCTCCTCGCTGAGGGCCCGTGGCTGTGGGGCTGTCTGCTGCCGCACTCTCTTCTTCGGTGACGACCGTGGCAGCCGGCGCTGTTCCGCCACCACCGCAGGCCGCCACAAAGGTTGCCGCTCCCGCAGACATACCTAACAACGTGGCCATGCGTAGGAATTCACGGCGAGAGATACGCCCCTCGCTGAATTGGTCATATGCAACGGGAATGTAGGGATGGATGGCTTCCATCTTCTTCTTGTCGACCTCTGGTTTCTTCACAATAGCCTCCTTTTTGTGGCTAACGGTTGATATAGAGTGTATATCGATATGAGTTATGTCCCCATTCTATTACGAAATTCGCCTCCTTGATAGATAAATGATCAGCTAGTTAGAAAAACACGAAAACACGACAATTCTATTATTTTGAATAGATGCCATGGATTTTCTATTTTAAATGGCCAGTCCACGAATGTGGACAACTTTACGAAATAACTGCAACTTTTACAGCTTTGCGTAAGAGGACGCTTGCTACGTACGATCGATGAAATGACAATATATCTGGCTCTTTTGTTTCGATTGTCACCTGCCAGCATCTCTTTCGCTTTGATCATGTCGTCTTCGTACATCGAATTGCCTGAATGTGGATGAGCTTAATAGCGGTGGACTGACAGTCATCTGCGAAACAATCATTGTATCGCTTGAGCAATACTATGTACTGCCTATCACGTTTGTGGCTTGTTATTGCCATGGTATGGGGGCAGTCCACATACCCGATCTTTCTGGTACGAGTATAACACGAATGCAATATCATGCCAATTGATCGAACAGAATGACACCGCGTGCGTTTTCACCAGCTAACATGTCGGCGTAAGCCTCGTTGATAGCCTGCAATGTATAGGTTTTGGAGATCAATCGATCGAGATTCAGCCTTCCTCGCCTGTATAGATGGGTGTACAGGGGGAAATCTCGGGCGGTGTTGGCGGTTCCGTAATATGAACCGGTAATGGTTTTTTCCTGGCGGGTGATTACAGCGCCTGGCAGATCCGTACTGCTACCCATCGGCGCTACACCCACCAATACAAGGGTACCTCCCGGCCGTGTGGCCTCCAAACATTGCTCCTGAATTGCGGGAACACCAATGGCTTCGAACACGTAATCAGCGCCGCGACCTTCGGTCATATCACGGATTTCAGCCACCGTATGCGCGCCCGCCATGATGAAATGCGTGGCTCCGAACGAAAGAGCGATATCACCTTTGACTTCGGCTGCGTCGACGGCAATGATCTGGCCGGCGCCCGCCAGTTGCGCTCCCATGATAACGTTTAGCCCCACGCCACCGGCGCCAAAGACCGCTACCGTACTTCCTGGCTTCACCCTCACCGTGTTTAAGGTCGCGCCCACACCTGTTGTCACGGCACAGCCGATCAGGGCTGCGACCTGCAAAGGCACCTCGTGCGGAACGGACACACAACATTGCTGGGGTACAATCACATATTCGGAAAAACAGCCCAATGAGCTAAAATGGTAGACAGGTTGGCCGTGTAAGGAGAATCGGGTCGTTCCATCCAACATGGTGCCGGCCCAGAGCGCCTCCACAAAGGTGGTGCAAAGACTGGGCCGATCGTTGAGGCAGTAAAAGCAATGTCCGCAGTTCGGCGCCCAATTCAAGATCACATGGTCTCCGACCTGAAAGTCGGCCACACCTTCGCCGACGGCTTGTACCACACCGGCTCCTTCATGGCCTGGTACGACCGGTAGAGGATGTTGTGTGTCACCTGTCACCAGATGCCAGTCGCTGTGACAGACGCCCGCGGCAGCGATTTTGATCAACACCTCTCCCGTCTTTGGGGGGTCGAGATCTAAAGTCTCCGTTTGGATGGGAGCGCCAACTTCATGCAATACTGCGGCCTTGATTTTCATACCATTTTCCTCCTGTAAGGATCATTGGGATTCAGTTGGTTTATGGTTCAATTTGTTTTATCATCTGATTTGTTGCCGGTTGGTCGTGTGGTCGTGTAGTCGTGTGGTCGCTCGCAGATCGCCACCTGCCACCTGCCACCTGCCACCTGCCACCTGCCACTTGCCGTGTTGTTCATATTCGGGTAGTGGTTATATATTAACTGATAGGACACCATTCTGTGTTGTAATACAATACCTTCGCCATTTTGAGGGAATATGCCTAAGTTGCAGCCTACAATACCTTCAGCGTGGCAAATTCAAATAATTTATGATTTTCTCAGGATTCCTCCTGAATTT
>PIVW01001341.1 GCA_003353825.1 Chloroflexota bacterium | reverse complement strand
GGGAGAGGTTGCTGGTGTTGCAGACAAAATCGTTAATCGTACCATCGGCGGTATCACCCAGCAGTTCAAGGATGCCGGCGGGAATCTGGCAGATTTAGTCACAGGGGATTTAGATGTAAAATTTGATGCGGAAAAAGATCTGAAAGCCGATTTTTCTCATGTGACACTTGAAGGAAGTGCGAATGCAGGGGCACAGGCTTGGATTGACAGCCTGGCATCAGAGCAGGGTTGGTCCGATATGGAACAATTTACTGCCAAAGTGGCGGTGGATACCATTGTCACCACTGATCCATCTGTAAGTGCTGCCAAAATCGGTGTCAGTATGGCCACAGATGCGGCCTGGGATATGTTTGGTGAACAGTTGGACCTGTCTTCCCTGGAAGTCGGACAGGCCAAGGCCACCATGACTGTTCTGTCTAAACTGAATACTCCCACAGAGATAGGACTCGATACGGCTTTCACAGCTCTGGGTCTAAACGATGAAATCGGCTCATCGGCAATTGCCAACCAGATGGTGCCCCCTGAAAGCTCCGAGGCAGCCATGCTGGGAACCATCGGTGGAGCAGTCGGGAGTTTTATGGGTTCCGGTGTGCCGGTAATCGGCACCTACCTGGGGGCCACTATGGGCACCATGATCGGAAACTCAGTGGGTAACATCGTTGGTGGTGCCCTGGGTTGGGGAGATGGTGATAAAGATCCGAAGAGCTATGCAACGGTTGAATTTAACGAAAC
>PIVW01001340.1 GCA_003353825.1 Chloroflexota bacterium | reverse complement strand
TGTCTGTGAACAAGGCGTAGCTCGATATCGCCGCCAAGTATTGCCTGACCTTGCTGACTTAATCCCAGTTCAACCGATTTGGAGAAGGAGCCGATTGTGGCTATGGCGGCAACGCTCAGGGTTAGGCAGCTTAAAAATATGTAGAAGCCCTGCAAGCCGGAGCGAAGTTCTCTTAGCGCGATCCGCCAGCTTAGGCCCAGCCTGGAGGCCCGGGTAAGGCGCACTGGCTCATGGCCCGGCTGTGGCTCTGTGGGCCTGCCTGAAGCGCTAGCGCTCATGGCAACTATATTGACTAGTGTCCTGCATTTTTCATATCTATGCCTGGTCTTAAACTCTCGTTTGCGTTTTCTATCACCGCTTTGATCTGTTTTGGTAGACGAATTATCGCTACAAGGTTCTTTGGTATTAAATCTAAAAGCTGCAAATTAATGACTAACTACGACTACGACCTCTTTGTCATTGGTGCCGGATCCGGGGGGGTACGGGCTGCGCGCATGTCGGCAGCGCACGGCGCAAAGGTGGCCGTGGCCGAAGAGTACCGGGTGGGCGGAACCTGCGTAATCCGCGGTTGTGTGCCCAAAAAGCTGTTGGTTTATGCGAGCCATTTTTCCGAATATGTCGAAGATGCTGCAGGCTATGGCTGGTCGCTTGGCGATGCTAGTTTTAACTGGGCCAAGCTGATAGACAACAAGGATGCAGAGATCGACCGTTTAAGCGGTATATATACCCGAA
>PIVW01000633.1 GCA_003353825.1 Chloroflexota bacterium | reverse complement strand
TCGGTCGCTTGCTGTTTTGTCCTTTCATCGAGTCCGTTTTTTACCCAAGGTTCCATAGGCGTCGAAGTCATAGCAATGGTATTTCTGCGCTCCTTTGTAATCATGTCCATTCTTGACGATGTTCTCACTAGCGCATTCAGAAAAATAGCCACTACCGCTCTCTGCCAACACCGCCAACTGCTGTTCCAGGTCAGCCGCGCCTGTGCGGTTGTTGGCAAAGCGCAGGCTTGCCATCTCCTGGCCTTGCCCACCCATTATTTGTGCTACGTTGGTGCGTCGGTGGACATCTATGCCCACGAACAGGGCACTGTCACTATTCATAGTACCTCCTAGAATGAATGGTTGACAAGAGGGGAATCCCTGGTTTCCCGCTGAGACCGACAACCTCGCACATGATCAGAACGCCTCCTGAATTGGGATTGCACCTGTGCTCTGCTGCACACAGCCTCCTCAGTATGGTGCAAGATGCGTGTCAGACCTGTAGTAAGCACCCAACAAGACGAGGGATACATGCTTTTTGTGCCGTCACTCGGCAAGGAGAAAGCGTATTTCCCTCTTGTGTTGCTGGGTTCCTTATTGCTATACCAGAGATTCCATCTCTGTCCACTAAGGCGGTCACTATCGCTACCGCCCACTCTCATATCATACGAGGAGAATAACTATGTTTTTCAAAGAATGGGAAGTTCTGTTGGTGGATGATGAACCCGATGTACTCGACGTTTCTAAGCTGGCCATGCGGAATTTTACAGTATACGGTTTGCCCCTAAAAATTCATGCGGTTGAGAGTAAGGCGGCGGCAATTGAATTGCTAAACAACCGAGCAGACCAACACTTATCGAGGCTGCCCGTCAGCTTCATTGACGTCGTCATGGAAAGCGACACCGCTGGTTTGGAGTTATGCCAACACATCCGCGAAGATAGAAACAATCGCCTTACTCAGCTTTTTGTTCGCACGGGACAACCGGGTATCGCCCCGGAACGAGACGTCATTGATCGTTATGATATCAGTGGCTATTTTACGAAGGCGGAGGCCACCGAAGACAAGTTATATTCACTGGTCAAAACTGGGGTGCGCCAATACTTATGGGCCATGATGTCAGTGGGTGCGAGCGCATTCGTAAATGACGCAATCGCTCATTTAGGTTCACGGGAAGAGATCGAGTCCAGTCTGCGAACGATGATGGCTGGCTGGGATAGCGAGAGTGTTCTGGCCCAGCCAGCAGACGCTGGGGAAACTGGCGTGAATCGTTATGTGCTGACAATGAATGACAAACTGATACACGCAGCTGGTTGGGCAGATGAGCAAACGGCCACAGAACAGGTAGCCCGCCTCGACCAGATGGACGGTCGCCCCTTAAGCCCTGACGGCGATAAATATGTCGCAGATGAAAACCATAATCAACTCATCAAAATCTCGGCCCAGCCATCTAATCCGGCAGTCCAGTGGTTCTTCACATCCACGTTTGAACTACCTGAGTATTGCATCGCGCTGTTCCATAGCGCTTTCAAGAGCGTAGCCACTATCTGGCAGCGGGCCAGCTAAGGTTAGATTGCAGTTCTAGTAAATGGCCGGGCACCGGCTGAAATCTGGCCGCTTCTTATCTTAGGTGGGGCAGGGTAACAAGCGGCCAGAGGAACGGTGGCGTTGGTCGAATAGTCGGCTCAAGTTGAAACGCAGGAGTTTTTCGATGACAATAGAAACCATTCTTAAAGAAGTACCCTTGTTTAGTCTGCTACCGGCCGAGGGGTTAGAAGAACTGGTCAAGCAAGGTCAAACGCTCTCATTTGAGGCCGGCCAGGTGGTCTGTTGGGAAGGCGAAGAGTCGGATGCGATGTATGTCATCCTGGAGGGCCGGATCAGGGTCTTTAAACATGATGAGAAGGGGAACGAAGTTGACATCGATGCCCTCAAGCCGGGTGACTTTTTTGGTGAAATGGCCTTGCTAGATAGTCAGCCCCGCTCGGCCACAGTCGCGTGTGTCACCCCCTGTCACCTTTTCATGCTAGAAAAGCTGACCTTTATGAACCTGCTCCTAAACACCGAAACCCAACTTATGGCCTTCTCGGTCTTCTCGGCCCTGGTCAAGCGGGTACGGGTCCTGATGGAGAAGTATTTTGATGAGGAACTGGCCAAGCGGACTCTGCACGCCGAAATGGAAGCGGAGCGGCATCGCTCGCTGGCCCAGATGGTGGCCGGAGTGGCTCACGAACTCAATACGCCGTTAGGTGTGGTCAATACTGCGGTCGGTATGATTGCCAAGCGAGTGCAAAGCGATACACTGGCTGTTCCTCTCAGCAATGATCAAGCGGCGCAAATAGTTATGGCTGATATGCGTGAGGCGGCTGACCTGGCTTCACGCAATATCAGTCGTGCTCATAAACTGGTGGAGAACTTCAAGAAAATCTCGGTGAACCAACTCACAGCGATCAGAGAAACCGCCAATATGCCAACCCTGGTGCAGGATATTCTTGAGCTGTTCAAAATCAATGCCCGCCAAGCCAAACTCCAGATTAAATTAAACGATCACCTACCTGAAGGTAATAAAGCCTGGTCAGGTTATCCGGGTCACCTGACTCAGGTGTTGACCAATTTGCTGTTCAATATCGAACGGTACGCCTATCCCAACCAAACTGGCGGCAGGATTGAAATTGGATTGCGTGTGGATAATGAGCACGAACCAAATTTTGTGTTGACTGTACGAGATTTTGGCCGGGGCATTGCACCCGAACATCTCTTGCAGGTATTTGACCCCTTTTTCACCACGGGACGAAGTAAAGGCGGAACTGGATTGGGGTTGGCCATTGTCCATAATATTGTGACTGATGCGTTAAAGGGGACCATTGCGGTTGAGTCTGAGCTCAATGAAGGCACGATATTCACAGTGACTTTCCCTCACATTATTCCTTAAGCCTATATTTCGCACCTTGAAAACCGAATAGAGAGACAGAGATGACGAAGATGCCCCATATGTGGCAAAGTAAGGGTACAAAAACCAACTTTGCAGGAGCATCTTCCCATGTATAT
>PIVW01001339.1 GCA_003353825.1 Chloroflexota bacterium | reverse complement strand
GCGCTCTTTATTGCCCATCTTGGAGTGATATTTGCGGGCAGTTTTCAGGCAGCATTCAATCGCTTCTGATCCAGAATTGCAAAAAAAGACCAGATCGGCGAAAGTTGCTGCTGAAAGCTTGCTGGCAAGCTGTTCCTGACAGGCAATCTGATAGATATTCGATGTATGCCAGAGCCTGTCTGCCTGTTCCTTCAGGGCGTTGACTAGGCGCAGATGACAATGGCCAAGGCTGTTGACCGCTATGCCAGCTCCAAAATCCAGATACTCCTCGCCTGCTTTTGTGTATAGCCGCGCGCCTTCACCGCGATGGAATGCAGGGCCCATCCGTGCATAGGTTGGCAATATCGCGCTGGTCATGGGCAGGGCGCCTTTTGGAATAAGATGGTCCTTAACAAAAAATAAATGCCGCCTGAAAATGGCAGCACGCGCGCGCGGATACTACACGGCCCAAGACCTGCCGGTCAACGGGCATGGGAACGAAATGGTTGGCATCTTTTCCATTGAGTCAAATCGCCGCATAGCCCCGGGAGTCAGATGCCTGTTAACCTGCAAGGACACGCTTGAGCGGCTTGCGCCAAACCTCTGTAATGCTACGAAGCTGGGGATAAAGTCCGATAATGCTGTGGACGATTCTCTAGATTACAATGGTCGATGTGGTTACTGTAGTGTTAATAGACTACAACATGTAGCGTATTTAGTAATCGTGATTCCTTTCCAACTCTGGCGATAGCTG
>PIVW01000135.1 GCA_003353825.1 Chloroflexota bacterium | reverse complement strand
CACGTTCTGCGATATCCTCAGTAGCACCACGAATATCGATGGGTATGGTTTCTACAAAGGGCGGCATCTTTGCCAACACATCGGGATCTCCAAACACTGTGACAGTTGCCGGGTCTGCGGCAACTGTCACAGTGTTTGGAGATCCCGATGTGTTGGCAAAGATGCCGCCCTTTGTAGAAACCATACCCATCGATATTCGTGGTGCTACTGAGGATATCGCAGAACGTGTACCACTCATCGTACCAGAAACCGTATCGGTCATAGCAGCTCAATCCGTCAATGTCATGATTGGCATCGAAGCGGTCGAGAGTAGTCTTACCGTGACGTTACGACCCATTGTCCAAGGATTAGGCCCTGATTTACAGGTTGAGGGCTATGAACCTGAGACGATCGAATTGATCTTGCACGGCCCTGTTCCCAAACTGGAGACACTGACGGCAGATGAAAACATACAAGCTGTCCTTGATCTCACCGGATTGGAAGAGGGCAGCCATGAATTGGCACCCATTCTCGTTTATCCTGAAGGGATTATAGTACAGACCGTTTTACCTGAAACCATCCAGGTCGTGATACTTACCCTCCCCACACCTACGCCCCAGCCAACGCCCATCACAGCGGCATCGACCCTGGAGCGATTTGGCCTACCTGCAACTGAAGAACCTAACCAAACTCCTAGACGTTGACAATCTGTATCAACGAATTCCCTATGTCTAACCTAACCCGCAAACCGATTGTAGCCCTCGTAGGACGGCCCAACGTCGGCAAATCAACCTTATTCAACCGCTTTATCGGCCGCCGCCAGGCAATTGTAGAGGACCTCCCAGGTACAACGAGAGATCGGATTTATGCCGAAGCTGAATGGAACGGTGTACCCTTTATCCTGGTCGACACCGGCGGTATCGAAGCGCTGGATACCCGGCACGGCAAAATAAAGCCCATGGCCGATCCGCTGGCAACTGCCTCTGCAGGCTTCATCAGAGAGATCCGCGAGCAAGCTGAAGAGGCGATTCAAGAGGCCGATGTCTTGGTGCTACTTGTCGATGCCAGCGAAGGATTGACCTCCGCAGATGGAGAGGTCGCCGATCTACTACGCTCTATAAATAAACCGGTTATCGTCGCTGCTAACAAAGCCGATAATCCAGAACGACGCATGAATGCCGTGGAGTTTTATGCTCTGGGGTTGGGCGATCCCCAACCTGTGTCTGCCCAGCACGGTTACGATAGTGGCGATCTGCTTGATGTCATTGTCGAGCATTTACCCTCGCAAGAAATCCTGGACGAGGATGATGAGACATTACGTGTGGCAATTGTGGGCCGTCCCAATGTCGGTAAATCCTCTCTACTCAACACCCTGCTCGGCCATGACCGAGCCATTGTCAGCGATATCGCCGGGACCACACGCGACCCTGTCGATACCTATATGACTTGGGATGGCGAACCCATCATCCTTATCGATACTGCTGGCATCAGGCGCAAGGGCAGAATAGAGCGAGGCATCGAAAAGTACAGTGTGATGCGCGCGCTCAATGCAGTGGGGCGTGCTGAGGTCGTACTGTTGGTGATCGATGCCACAGAGGGAGTGACCGCCCAAGATGCCCATATTGGTGGTTACATCCTGGATGAAAACCGTAGCCTGGTCATCGTCGTAAATAAGTGGGACGCCCTGGAAAAAGACACACACACAATGGCCGAATATAGCCGGACATTGCGCCAGGAACTAAAATTCCTCGACTATGTGCCCGTTCTCTATATCTCGGCATTGACTCGCCAGCGGGTAAATCAGGTGATGCCTACGGTGTTACGGGTACGAGATGAACGCCATATACGTATCCCTACCGCTGAATTAAATCGATTATTACGACAAGCGGCGCAGGCCCATCCCCCTAAATCAGTGCGGGGCCGGCGTGCTCGCTTCTACTATGTCACACAGGCTGACTCAGATCCGCCAACCTTTATCTTTTTTGTCAATGATCCAAAAACCGTTCATTTTACCTATCTCCGCTTCCTGGAAAATCGCCTGCGTGAACGTTATCCCTTCGAAGGCACACCCCTTCGTCTGGAGTTGAAGGGTAAGCCGAAGGAGGGGAAGAAGCGTTGAACCGGAGCACGTTGGGAGTTGCACAAATAGGTACTTTGCTGGTGTTGATAACGGCCATGGCTTATTTGGGCTGGCTTGGATATGGGATGTTGCCCGAGCCGGCGCCAACACCAACACCGATCGCCAAACTCGTCTTCAGTGGCCAGTCGGCACTCGATCTTGCGCGAGCACAATGCGATTTTGGACCCCGCCCAACAGGATCGTCGGCCGGGTGGCAGACGGGCGATTGGATTCTCGACCAGCTTGAGGAAGCGGGATGGGAAGTGGAGGTGCAGGACTTCGACTGGCGCGGGACCCCTGGCCGTAATATCATTGCTCGAGCCGGCGAGGGTATGCCAATTATGATCGGCGCTCATTATGATACGCGCCTGGTTGCGGATGAAGATCCAGACCCTGCCTTACATTCTTTCCCGGTGTTAGGCGCGAATGATGGTGCAAGTGGCGTCGCCCTCTTGCTCGAACTGGCGCGCGTCCTGGACCCCGACACTTTCGAACAAGAAGTTTGGCTTACCTTTTTCGATGCCGAGGACAATGGCCGGATCGAGGGATGGGAGTGGACTATCGGCTCCAACGTGCTAGCCCAATCTCTAGATGATCTGCCCGCCGCCATGATCTTGGTCGATATGGTTGGAGACGCCGACCAACGGTTTCCAAAAGAAGGCAATTCGAACCCAATACTTAACGAACAACTCTGGACTCTTGCCGAAGAGTTAGGCTTCGATGATGTTTTTGTCGATGAACCCGGCCAGCTGATTGTCGACGACCATGTCGCGTTTTTGCAACGAGGCGTACCCTCAATTGATATTATTGATTTCGACTATCCATTCTGGCATACATCGCAAGACACGTGCGACAAACTCAGTGCCGAAAGTCTTAGCAGGGTAGGCCGAGTGCTCGAAACATACTTAGAGCAGGGACTGCTACTTGAAATCCTGCCACAGCTTCAGACGCCAGTTGCACAGCCTTAGGGTATCCATATCAAGGAGTTTCATCATTACAAATATCATTCAACTCAAGCCCATCGTCGAACGTGGTTTGCTCGTGGGCGTTGAAATTAAAAACAGTCGGGGACGATTCTCTCTGCAAGACTCGCTGCACGAGTTGGCGCGCCTGGCAGAAACTGCTGGTGTTACAGTCATCGATCGTATGAGCCAGTCGATACAATCGCCCAATCCTGCTACCTTTATCGGCACAGGTAAGCTCGATGAACTGGTCTCGTTGGTCAAAGAACTCGAAATCGACATCGTTATTTTTGACGACGAACTCAGCCCTCGCCAGCAACGCGAGATAGAGAAAGCAATCGCAAACGAGGATATCAAGGTGCTGGATAGAACTGCCTTGATCCTGGATATTTTTGCGCAACATGCCAATACCCGAGAAGGTGCACTCCAGGTCGAGTTGGCACAGTACGAATACCGGTTGCCTCGGCTGACCCGGGCTTGGACTCATCTCGCCCGACAAGCAGGTGGGCGCGCAGGCGGCGCTTCTGGTGGCGTTGGCGTTCGTGGACCGGGTGAAACCCAGCTCGAGATCGACCGCCGGGAAATCGGTCGCAAGATAGCATATCTAAAACGTGAACTGCAGGATGTTCGGGCGCACCGAGAACATTATCGTATTCGGCGCAAGGCCTCTCACATGCCTTTGATTGCCTTGGTGGGATACACCAATGCTGGTAAATCGACACTGCTCAATGCCCTTAGTTCGGCCGACGTACTGGCTGTGGACCAGTTATTCGCCACACTCGATCCTACCACGCGACGAGTACCATTGCCCTCGGGTCGAGAAGCGCTGCTGTCGGATACGGTCGGCTTTATCCAGAAGCTTCCAACCGAATTGATTGCAGCCTTCCGTGCCACCTTAGAAGAGATCCTGGAGGCAGACTTGATCCTGCACGTTGTCGACGCTTCGCACGCCAATGTAGAGGAACAAGCTGCAACGGTAACTGAAGTGATGGCAGAATTGGGAGGCGACTCATTACCGGTCCTGGTGGCATTGAACAAAACAGACCTGGTGACTGAGGGACAGCTGCCTCTTGATATGCGTTTGGATTTCCCAGATGCCGTTAGCATATCCGCACTGACCAGCAGCGGTTTGGACACTTTGCGGGAACGCATCGAAGAGATCTTAACCGACCTTATGGTAGCTATCGAGGTATTGATACCTTATGCCGATGGGGAAATGGTCAATCTTTTCCATAACTATGGCATCGTTGTGCGTCAGGAACATCTACAGGAGGGGACTTTGCTGACCGGGCGCCTACCCGCCACGCTGTCGGGGCGCTTTCTCCCCTATGTGCGCCTGCCCGAGCCACTGTAAATACTTTACATAAAATAATATCGGATGATCGATGTCGCTGACAATGATGCAACCTGATACACCCGCCTGGGTGGCGGACGCCGTTTTCTATCAGATATTCCCAGACCGATTTGCTAGCAGCGAGCGTGTGCCAAAACCGGGCAACCTCGAACCGTGGGGGAGTGCACCTACTTCACTTGGCTTCAAAGGGGGAGACCTGTTCGGTATTGTCGAGCATCTGGATTACCTGGAAGCGTTGGGGATCAACGCTATCTATCTGAATCCGATCTTTAGTTCTGCCAGCAACCATCGTTTTCACACGTTTGACTATTATCAGGTGGATCCACTGCTGGGTGGTAATGAGGCGTTACGAGAACTGCTAGATGCTGCCCACGCTCGGAACATTCGCATCATTTTGGATGGCGTATTTAATCACGCTAGCCGAGGGTTCTGGCCCTTTCACCATATTTTAGAAGTAGGATCAAATTCACCCTACCTGGACTGGTTTACTGTGCATGGTTTTCCGTTGCACGCCTACGATGGTGGGCGCAGTCCCAATTATGATGCCTGGTGGGGGTTGCCGGCCTTACCAAAACTAAATGTCGCTAATCCCGAGACACGGGACTATCTGCTGAATGTGGCCGAATACTGGATCCGTTTCGGCGCCGACGGCTGGCGCCTGGACGTGCCCACCGAAATCGACGACGCTGATTTCTGGAAATCTTTTAGGACCCGTGTCCGCCGGGCGAATCCTGAAGCCTATCTGGTGGGGGAGATCTGGCATGTCGCCGAAGAATGGCTGCAGGGTGACCGGTTTGACGCCTTGATGAATTATCCCTTGAGCTTCATCTCGTTGGGCTTGTTTGCGGCGGAAACGCTTGACACGTCGCATCGGCCAGGGGGCTATGAGATCAAACCCTTGACCGTGGAGAACGCCCTCGTAGAATTGCAGCGACTGCACACAGCGTACCATCCCCTTGTCGTGCGCTCTCAGCTCAACCTATTGGATAGTCACGATATGCCCAGGTTCCTGACCTTGGCCGGGGGAGAGCGTTCAGCGCTCCATCTCGCTACCGTATTGCAGATGACTCTGCCCGGCGCACCCTGCATCTATTACGGAAGTGAGATCGGCTTGCAGGGTGGGCCAGATCCAGATTGCCGCAGAGCTTTCCCCTGGCACAGAGAAGGGTGGGACCAAGAAACACTTGACATAATAAAACAGCTGATAGCTATACGAAGGAAGGAGTTCATCCTGCGGCATGGCGATTTTCAGCCTCTGTTGGCTCAGGGCCACATTTTAGCATTTCTGAGAACAACCGAGGAGGGTTGTGTACTGGTTGTGTTTAATACAGGACATGGGAGTGTTGATTTGCAACTGGACATTGCCACCAGCAGCAGGGGAGAGCGCATGCCTGAAGATCTGTGGACTCAACATAACGCTTTGAAATCTGCGCAATGGGGAAGCGCTCAGGCTGGTTCTGCGCGATCGACCCTTACACTTGCATTGGCTGCTCGCTCGGCACGCATACTGAAGCTACAATAGCGATTCATGGCTCATTATGTAAAGCGACAGCCTCTGACATAACTACACACTAGTGATGTTATGTCAAACAGGTAATGGTTTCTGACAAATAACTCGACATAACTGTTGGATGTAACAGTTACCGGAGACTGAACCGCACAATAACTGGGGCCGAAGCCTAAGTAATTTTGACTAGATAATACAATAAGTTATCCTACGAAGAATCCAGCCAATACTGTCTGGCGCAAGTCTGTGTGTACATTTGGCTTGTGATTTTCATTCATTTGTGCCAGCATGTACTAGTACTCTGGTTTGTAGAAGAGCGGAAAGCGACAGGACTGAATCGCCCCCTCCCCTTCTTATAGCTGATCTATAATTCGAATAACATTATGTAAAGTATAAGTACCCATATTCAGTATTATACCTACCGGACTTAAAGAGTCAGTCCGAAGAGGAAAACTTGCGGTGAGACCTGAATTGAATCATCTCAAATTGGAAAACTGTATACCGTGATGTAGCATGCATTTCAAACCACCAGGATCACTGAAATATAACGCATATGACCCCAACCAACATCCCCGGCCCCTACGACCAAGTCCGCGTCACCCGCCTCAAACCGATCAGCGCCGCAGTCGAACAACTGGGCCTGCCCAGGAATCGCAAACGTAAGCTACGAGGCATCCTCAACGCCCTGGAGATGCAAATCGAGGACGGCGGTGACAGTCATGAAGTCAACGATCTTCTACTGAAAGCGTTACGAGAACCAGGCGGGAAAAGAGAAGGCCAAAGCGGTCATGAATGCCATCGACGCCTTTGCCCAGGCCGAAAACAAACGCTGGGAACAGGTTAGCACTGAAACAATGTCATCCACCGAGCGTCCCCGCCCCGATCAGATACAAGATCTGGTGCACGAAGCCTACCGGTATCTTGACAAGGAACGCCAGGTGGTCGCAGCGTGCGACCGCTGGTTGGCCGCCTGGGAGATCGCTGAACAATTCATCACACCTGAGATGCGTTCGACTGAGGATTTCAAGGCCGTGTATCCTGCACGACTGTATTCATTTCGCGATTGGTGCATGGATCTGGTGTTCGAGTTGCACAACGCCGGCATAGACGACGAAAGCTATGTAGCCAAGCGTCTATCCTTCACTCGGATTTTTCTAGGGCATTTTCCTGACGAGGATGCCAACACCCAGGTGGAGTTCTATCGTGGGCAAGGAGAGTCTCTCTGGCGATTGGGGCGACAGTCTGAGTCCGAAGCTGTCTTTGCCGAGGTTGTGCAGCGTTTCCCGGATCACGCCTGGGGCTATATCGGCTGGGCGGACCACTACTGGCTGTTGAAAGATTCGCCCGGCGACTATGAACGCGCCGAGACCATCATGCGCCGGTCGCTGGAACGCCCTGATCTGGACCACCGGAAAGATGTATTGGAGCGGCTGGAAGACCTCTATGCTGAATGGGGAAAAACGGCTAAACGCCAAGAGGCGGCAGAGGAGCTGGCTCGGTTGCGGGCGTCGCAAGACCGGTTTCAGAAGAAGCTTTCTTCACTGTGGAAAATACCACAAAATAGCCCAGCATCGAGTCAACCCACACCAAAGCGCAACGATCCCTGCTGGTGCGGTAGCGGCAAGAAGTACAAGCACTGTCACATGAAACTGGATCGAAAAGGCGATAAGACATCGTGACCAACCCCCCCCCAACTCGTCACCCAACACCTAACCGCCGACATCGCCGACCTTCTGGGTCCCGCCAATGGCCCGGAAGAGATCGTCGACGAACGCACTATGCGTGACCACTATCTGGTTGGCAAGCTCGGCCATAAGGGCCAATGCCAATCACTTATTAAATGGTTTCTTACCGTTGTTGCAATCGCGTTATTGCTGTGCTTTTAGCAAATCCCTGATCTCAGCCAGCAACGTTTCCTCAGGCGAAGGCTTTGGCGGGGCCGCCGGAGCCTCTTCCTCTTGTTTCTTCAGGTTATTATAGCTACGTACTACCAAGAAGATGACCAGCGCAATAATGACGAAGTTGACTATCGCCTGGATAAAGTTGCCATAGAGTATCTCGGCATCGCCGATCACGATGGCAAAGCTGGTAAAGTCCAGGCCGCCCAGCAATATTCCTATGATCGGCATGACGACATCATTGACCAACGACTTAACGATGGCGCCAAAAGCTCCACCAATGATAACGGCAACAGCCAGGTCTATGACGTTCCCTCGCTGTAAAAATTCACGAAATTCATTTAGCATTTTCTTTACCCCGACGAACAGTGAGCGATGGATGGTGCTTGCAATGAAGTGGTAATCATATTTATATATCGTTGTTGTCGGTAAATCCAAATTCCTCGCCTAACTTAGACACTTCGCCTAACATTCGCTATACTGCTGGCTGCTATCGATGAAGCAATCAAGGAGTGCGACATGTTATTAGCCGGCGACATAGGTGGAACCAAAACCGTGTTGGCTGTGTATTCGAATGAATCCGGCCCCAGACAACCTCTTGTCGAGAAGCGATACCCAAGTAATGAATATCCCAGTTTGGCGCGGGTTGTGCAAGATTTTCTCGCCACACAAGAGCACACTATCGATAGAGCCTGTTTTGGAGTAGCTGGACCGGTCGTCGAAGGGTGGGCGGAGATCACGAACCTACCCTGGGTGATCAGCACCCATAATCTCCAGGATCTATTGGGCACATCTTCGGTTTATCTCATGAATGACCTGCAAGCCATCGCCAGCGCCGTGTCCATTCTCGACGTAGATGATGTATTGACACTCAATCAGGGTGAAAGCATACCCGACGGCACCATGGCCGTTATCGCCCCTGGCACCGGTTTGGGTGAAGCTTACCTGAACTGGGATGGCACACGTTATCGCGCCTATGCCTCGGAAGGTGGACATGTGGACTTCGCGCCCAGAAATGCGGTCGAATTGGAACTTCTGCGCTTTTTACAGCGTCAGATGGACCATGTCAGCTACGAACGCGTTTGCTCGGGCACGGGCATTCCCAACATCTACGCCTATCTCAAGGACAGCGGCTATGCCGAAGAGCCCCGTTGGCTCGCAGAACAACTGGTTGCGGCAGAAGATCCTACACCCGTCATTGTGTCAGCGGCTTTGGATGAACGGCCCAGCGAACTATGCGCGGCAACTCTGGAGCTTTTTGTCTCCATTCTGGGGGCGGAGGCAGGAAATTTGGCGCTCAAGGTAATGTCGACAGGGGGTGTATACATCGGAGGGGGGATACCGCCCCGTATTTTACCTGCCCTGCAACAGCAACACTTTCTGCAGAGTTTTTTACGTAAAGGGCGATTTACCGCCTTGCTTGTACGCATACCCGTTCATGTGATCGTTAATTCTAAAACCGCTCTCATGGGGGCCGCCTTCTATGGCCTGGAGCAACTACCCTCCTAGTAAACGCCATCGGTCTTGATAGAGAATTCATCGAAAACCCAAACCAGTGTCATACTGAAAACAATAGTCAGGAGCTTAGTATGTTTGATTTCAGTGATAAGGTCGTACTCGTCACAGGCGCTTCCGGCGCCTTGGGAGGGGCTGTAGCCAATGCATTTGCCGCAACCGGCGCTCACCTGGCGCTGGCCGATCGCGCAGCCGACCGATTGCCCAAGTTGTTCCCAGACCTTGCCCGATCAGATGAGCACTATTTTTGCGACACGGTAGACGTAACAGACCCCGATTCGGTGGCCATACGTTTGCAGCAAGTATTCGAATACTTTGGCCGTATCGACATACAGGCCAACACCGTCGGCGGCTATCGGGCGGGCACACCTGTACACGAAACCCCTGTCTCGACCTGGGATTTTATGCTCGGCCTCAACGCTCGCTCGGCCTTTGTGCTCAGCCAGAAAGTGATTCCCTACATGCTGGCACAAGGCTCTGGCAAGATAATTCACGTTGCAGCACGGGCTGCACTACAAGGAAGTGCCAATGCCGCAGCGTATACTGCTTCGAAAAGTGCGGTCGTAAGATTGACAGAGAGCATGGCGGCAGAACTTCGAAACGACGGTATCAATGTCAATTGCGTGCTCCCAGGCACCATAGATAGCCCGCCAAACCGGGCTGCCATGCCTGGCGCTGATTACAGTCGCTGGGTAAAACCAGATTCGATAGCCGAGGTCATCCTCTTCTTGGCGTCAGATCAGGCGCGCGATATTCAAGGGGCGACCATTCCAGTCTATGGCCGGAGTTAGGAAACTCCGGCTAGACAAACCAGGCCGTCAATCTCATTCAGGACTATGGTGAAACAATGACTATTCATGATTTAACGATCCCGATGTCTATGGCCAGCGTCGTGTGGCAAGGCGATCCGCCTGTCAGTCTGGTAAAAGAAGCAGACATTGCCCTTGGGGATGACTATACTCTAACGCGCATCAACATCAGCGCTCATACCGGCACACATGTCGATGCACCTGCCCATTTTGTTGCCGGCGGCAACACTATGGAGACGTTGGATCTCAATGTCTTGGTTGGGCCAGCGCTCGTGGTTGATGTCAGCGATGTCGCACAACTCTCGGCCGCCATATTGGAGACCTTGGCGATTCCGCCGGGCACGCTGCGTATTCTCTTTCGTACCCAAAATACGGTTCGCCAATTGCTACATCGACCCGAATTCAGTGCAGATTTCGTTGGCGTCGAGGCAGACGCAGCCCAGTGGTTGGTGCAACGGGGCATACGGCTGGTCGGAGTCGATTACCTGTCGGTAGCACCATTTTCCGATATAAAAGCCACCCATGATATTCTCATGGAGGCTGGCGTGATACCGGTCGAAGGTCTCGACCTCACTGATGTTGCACCGGGACTCTATCAATTCATCTGTTTGCCCTTGAAAATCGTTGGTTGTGATGGCGCTCCGGCCAGGGCGATTTTGATATCATAGCAAACAACGAGAATGGGGTGACAACCAGTTCTGGCTCCATCTCCTGGCGCCCACGCCGGATGGTGGGGTTGAGGCCTGTGAAGAACGCAATGATAGTGTATACTAGGCTGAGTCGATATCATTCACGATACTCTATCCAATGACCACCCCCGAACCCCTGCGTTCCGTCTACACCGACAACCTACCCGCCATCCTCGACCATTTTGGTATCAGCCTGGCCGTGTCCACGTATCAGGCCGGCAAAGTCATCCTGGTGCGCAACGAGGATGGGGGCATCAATACCCATTTTCGGAACTTCCATAAGCCTATGGGCATAGCAGTGGATGGACAACGTCTCACGGTTGGGGGTCAGAACACAGTCTGGTATTATCGCAACATGCCGGCGGTGGCTCCCAAATTGGAGCCCAGAGGCAGGCACGATGCTGCTTACATCCCGCGGCGGGTGCACGTCACCGGCGATATCGACATCCACGAATTGGCCTGGGGGGCGGATGATCTGTGGATCGTCAACACCCGCTTTTGCTGTCTGTGCACCCTCGATCCTGACCATAGTTTCGCGCCGCGCTGGCGGCCTCATTTCGTTAGCGAACTCGCGCCCGAAGATCGCTGCCATCTCAATGGCATGGCCATGGTGGATGGGCGACCCAAGTATGTGACGGCATTGGGCGTAACCGATACCGTTGGCGGCTGGCGGGATAACAAGCGAGATGGCGGTATCCTCATGGACGTGGATCGAAATGAGGTGTTGTTGAGCGGGCTGTCGATGCCGCACTCGCCCAGGTTGTGGGCGGGGCGGTTGTGGTTGTTGGAATCGGGGCAGGGCAGTATCGCCTGGGTTGATCTGCCCAACCGCACCTGGCATACGGTCGGCGCCGTGCCCGGCTTTACTCGCGGCGTTGATTTTATCGGACCATTGGCATTCATCGGTCTTTCGCAGGTGCGAGAATCGGCCGTATTCAGCGATATCCCCCTGGTGGAGCGGTTGGAAGAGCGCACCTGTGGGGTGTGGGTGATAAACGTGCAAAATGGCGAGACAGTCGCCTTCCTCCGCTTCGAGTCGGGCGTGCAGGAGATCTTCGCCGTGCAGATCGTACCTGCTCGCTTCCCGGAGATGCTGGAGTTCAGCGATGAGATCATCAACAGCTCCTATGTTCTGCCGGATGAAGCGATGAAGGATGTGCCTGCTCCGTTACAAGAGCCGGTATCGGAGCAGGAGAGCCCCGAGGGTGGTTTCGTGGAGGAAGTCAACCTCGGGGCGGCTCTGTTAGATGAGGATAGGGTGGACGAGGCCATCGTTCATTTCGAGAGAGCGCGCACACTGGCGCCCGATCGGGCAGAAGTCTACAATAATCTGGGCAATGCTACCACCGCTCAGAATCGACTTCATGATGCGGTCGAGCAATATGAAAAAGCCATCAACCTGAATCCCGATCTGGCCGACGCTCACATGAACCTGGGCATGGCCCTGCTCAAGCTGGGTGATCTGCCGCGTGGTTTCCGCGAATTCGAATGGCGCTGGCAAACACAAAAATTCACACCCTTCATGGCCCCGCATCCCCGCTGGGACGGCAGCCCCATGCCTGGCAAGACCTTGATGGTGCACACCGAGCAGGGTGCGGGCGATGCCATGCAATTTGCTCGCCTCCTGACCCTGGCCAAAGCGAAAGTGGGCCGTTTACTGCTGATCGTTCCCGAACCTTTGCAGGCGCTTTTCGGCACGGTGGATGGCGTGGACGAGATCCGAGGGCCAGGCACGATTGCCGAGCAGTTATTCGATGTCCATATCCCTCTCCTCAGCCTGCCCACGGTTTT
>PIVW01001338.1 GCA_003353825.1 Chloroflexota bacterium | reverse complement strand
TGGCTGCAGGGTTTCGCGAGCCAACCACGGGCCTGTGGGAAAGGGCGAAGAGAGTACTGAGGTACCTCAATGGGTCAAAGGGGGCAAGCATCGAGTATGATCGGATAGGGGACGACCTCAGGCTAGAGACTTACGTGGACACCTCGTATGCAGTCGACCCGGCACGTAGAAGAAGTATTATCGGCTACGTGATCTGTCTAGGGGGTGGACCAGTCCTCTGGAGGAGCCACCTCCAGTCCACGGTTGCGGATTCGCCAAATGCGACAGAATACATAGGGATGTACGAGGCCGTGGTCGCCACGATGGGACTCAAGAACTTGCTGACAGAATTGGGAGTAGGCCTCGGCACTCCAGTTATCTACGAAGACAACGACGGTGCCAGAAGACTGGCGATGAGCGGGATGGGCCAGAAAAGGGCCAGACACCTCGACGTCAAGCATCACTTGGTGCAAGATTTATGCAGAGATGGCGAGATTCAGGTACTGAGATTACCTGGGGTGGACCAGCCCGCGGACCTCTTGACTAAGGGATCGCACACCGCCAAGAACCACTCGTACCTCAGGGGTAAGTTAGGGGTTGTGATAAGCACATGAATCGTGCTTATCAAAGGGGTGGTGTTGTGTTATAAATGTGACCCTCCTGCGCCTCCGTACATGTGATTCATTGTTACGAGTAGAGGTTATATTATCGGGCAAGTGACTCGACGTTGGGATACAAGTATGTGTATACATCA
>PIVW01000134.1 GCA_003353825.1 Chloroflexota bacterium | reverse complement strand
GTCGAGTACTGGTTGGCCCTGGCCCAAGAACTAGGAGCACACAGTCCTGATATCTCACTAGCTCTACCGGTCTCAGAATCCGACCAACTGGCTGCCGACCAACGATTAGATGCTATGGGATTGCAGGGGAGACCTTTTGCGATATTGCATCCTGGATCGGGAGGGTATTCTCTCGCTCGCCGCTGGGATGGAGCTAAATTCGCCAAATTGGCGGGACAGTTGGGCAAGATGTTTGACATGCCTTCCATCTTAGTCGGTACGCATGCAGATGGCATTCAGGACGTGCTGGATGCCGACGCGTCCCATCTGATCGATCTTAGCAATCAGACCAGCCTGGGGCTGCTCGGCGCCTTGCTCAGGCGTTGCAGTCTCTTTGTCGGAGCAGATAGTGGCGTCATGCATCTGGCAGCAGCAGCAGGTGCGCCCCTGGTTGCCATCTTCGGTCCCAGCAATCACCTGGCCTGGGCGCCCTGGACTCCTCACAGCCCCTCCGAAATTGTACGATTGAATCTCTCTTGTTCTCCCTGTGCCTACGTGGGGCATAGCGTGGCCTGGCGTCATGGCTGTCCTGAACGCGCCTGTTTGGACGATCTATCAGTGGAGCACGTTTCGGCAGCCTGTAAACGCGTCTTGGAGCAATCTTTATGAACAACCTTGCACAACCCGGTCAGTCTGTCAGCTTTGATCGGGCTGCGTCTTACTATGATCACACCCGAACCGAACCCCTGGTCGTCGCAGCAGCCCTGACCGAGGCGCTGATCGAACACGGACAGCCAACCGAAAAGACACGAGCAGTAGAAGTCGGCGTTTGTACAGGCAGAATCAGCATTCCCTTATTACGTCGTGGTATACCGCTAATAGGCGTAGATATGAGCCTGCCCATGATGAGCGTGATGCGCGACAAACATCCCGCTTCTGTTTTGGCACAAGCCGATGCAACGCAACTTCCTTTTGCAACTGACTCAGTAGATACCCTGATCTTCGTGCACGTCTTGCATCTCATAGGCGGTTGGGAACGGGCATTACTGGAAGTGCAACGTTTATTAAGAGCTGAAGGCAAGCTGCTTAATTGTTGGCAGGAACATGACTCCGAAAGTGCCGGGCAAAGCATCATCAAAACCTTCTTCGAAATGGTGCAGGCCCATGGTGGATCAAGTGACCGTCCTGGCGTGCAAAACCGTGAAACGCTTCTCGACTTCTGGCATATGCAGGGATGGCAGAACCAGACATACGAAATTGCGGATTGGACAAGCTCAGAACCACTCTCGATGCTGGTCGAGCGCATTCGCGACAGACAATGGTCATCTACCTGGCAGATAGCTGACGACGTGTTTAAAGAGGTGTTGAGGGAGTGGACTGACTGGTTAAACGAGGAGTATAGAGATCAGAATCCATTCTTGCCACAGCAGCGACGTATTATGCTCGATGTGGTAACTCCTTCGTCTCAGCGAAGCAGAGACTGGCTACCCAGACCATGATCATTCCCGAACCTGTGCAGATATTGGGGGTGCCGATCCACCCGGTGACCTACGATCTTTTTCTGGATGTGGTCGATCAGTTCGTACAGGAGGGAGAACCACGACAGATTTGCACAGCGAACCCAGAATTCGTCATGACGGCCAGGCGAACACCCCAGTTCATGCAGGTTTTGCAAAAGGCCGCTCTCGTTTTGCCGGATGGGGCCGGCCTATTGTGGGCCGCTAAACGCCTCGGAACACCACTACCCGAGCGAGTGACCGGGTCGGATGGCATCTTCTTTCTGGCCGAGCGGGCAGCACTGGCAGGGTGGCGTCTCTTTTTGCTTGGTGCCGAACCGAGCATCGCAGAAGCAACATCTACCCGTCTGAAAGATCTCAATCCCCAGCTACAAATCGCAGGAACCTATGCCGGATCACCCGCAGATGATGAATTCGACCCTATTGCTGAACTCATCCATCGTGCTCGTCCTGACATCCTGCTCGTAGCTTATGGTGCACCTAATCAAGATCTGTGGATCAATCGCCACAAGGCAACATTAGCAGTACCTGTGAGCATCGGTGTCGGTGGCGCCTTCGACCACGTAGCAGGCATACGACGCCGAGCGCCCAACTGGCTTATCCGCCTGAATCTAGAGTGGTTGTGGCGTTTGCTCACACAGCCCTGGCGTTGGCGTAGGCAACTAGATTTGCCCCGTTTTGTGTGGGCGGTCTTGCGCGCGGGCTGAGCATGGTGCAGGTCAAGCAGATTGACTCGGTATCGGGACATGTGCTGAAGCTTGGAAGGCTGCTTCGAAGGCGTGTACAATGCCCTAGAATCTAGGTATTCAATTCTCTCTCACCTCCACCTGTAACATGCCCATAGATCTATCCCCAACCGCATTTTTCGACCTCTCCCGCTGTCGGCATGCTGATCTCTTCGACGGGTTCGAATTTGTCTGGCAAGCTATCGGACAAATCAATACATATCTCAAAAGAAATATCGGTGGCGTCGGTCATCAAATAGAAGCAGCCGTCATGGAAGGAGCGTTTATCGCTACAGGCGATATCGTCATCGGACCTGGAACCGTGGTTGAACCGGGCGCTTACATCGCCGGCCCAAGCCTAATCGGCGCAAATTGTGAGATAAGACAAGGGGCATACATCCGTGGCAATGCCCTGATCAGCGATGGCTGTGTGATAGGGCACAATAGCGAGATAAAAAACGCCGTCCTGCTATCGGGAGCGGGCGCACCTCACTTTAATTATGTTGGCGATAGCATTCTGGGATGTGATGTGAATCTGGGCGCAGGGACCAAGCTCTCAAACCTTGCGGTGCTTAGTGCCAAAGACTCCAAGACCGGCAAACGCCCCACCATTCACCTGACGATTGACGACCAGGTTTACGATACTGGTCTCGCTAAATTCGGAGCCATCATTGGCGATAGTGCTCAAACCGGTTGCAACAGTGTCCTAAACCCAGGCGTATTGCTTGGACCTCGATCTCTGGTCTATGCCAACACCTCTCTGCCCAAAGGTTACTATCCACCTGATTCGATTATCAAACTACGCCAAACTATCGAGATATCAAAACGTCGGTTGGTCGGTTAGTCGATTGGTCGCCGCTCCACCTTGTCACCTAGTCACCATGCCACCCCCCATCTCCCTTCGCCAGATAAGAGCTGAATCACTGCCCTTGTTGCAGATGCTGTATGAGAAGAGCGAGGGCTATTTCATGGCGCATAGTGGATCGCCTGCGACGCCTGACCAAGCGGCGATGGATTACAAGAATGTACTGGATAGTGGCGATCGGGTGTTGTTAGGCATTTGGTGGGAGGCTATTACGTTGGTGGGGAGTTTCGATCTACGCTTCCATCATCCCGCACATGGCGTGGTTTGGTTTGGGGCGCTAATCCTCAGCGATCGCTTACCCGATCTAAGCGACGGTATCGAAGCCTGGTCGGTACGGATTCTGGAGGAATGGTTGCGCATTGGCACAGATATGGCTGAGATCCGCACTGCCGTCTTACTGAGCAATCGCGAGCGCGTTCTTTTCTGGACAGACATGGCATTTCAGCCCACACCTCAGGGCATACGCCAGATGATCGGCGATCGTAACCAGCGCTTCGCTGTCTATGTCAAACCGATTCGGCAAGATTTGTTATGAGCGAACCCGCCATCATCAAAACATCATCGCCAACACCTTGGTCTGCGTTGACTGGCCGCTGGGGACTAGTTCTCGCTCTGATCGGCATCCTGCTATTTATCTTCTGGTTTGGGAATCTGGCCGTCTCGTATCACAATGCCTGGTTTACACAGGGCTACGATCTTGGTAACGCCGACCAGGCCTTGTGGAATACAGCACATGGCCGCCCGTTACAGTTCACCAATTGGTTGGGCAAGGATGACTGGTTTAAGGTACCTACGCGGCTCGCCATGCACGTGGAGCCCATCTATATTCTGCTGGCGCCGCTCTATTGGCTCTGGGACGATGTGCGAGCGTTGCTTATCCTTCAGGTCGTCATCGTCAGTCTTGGCGCTTTGCCCACTTATCGCATGTCTCGCCGCGTCCTTGCTAGTGAGATCGCCGGGGTCGTTTTTGCGGCGGTTTACTTGCTTAACATTGGAATCCACTGGTTGGTGATCAAAGACTTTCATGCTGTGTCACTTGCCGCACCTTTCCTTCTCGCCGCCTTTGACTTCTTAGAAGAGCGTCGTAACACACCCTTTTTGATTTTCGTCATACTGGCGATGATGACAAAAGAGAATGTACCGTTGGCCGTGGCAGGCATGGGCATGTGGGCCTGGTGGGCACAAAAACGCCGCAGGTTCGGACTGGCAGTGATCTCATTTTCGATGCTGTGGTTTATTTTGGCGGTTTTTGCAGTGATCCCCCTGTACAACAGAAGAGGAAGTTCACCCTACTTTGAATACTACAAAGACTTGCCGACAGCAGAGATTTTCAGGGTTGTATTCGAACGGTTCTTCGGTAGAACAGCGTGGCAATACTATTTCGATTATCTGCGCAATGTCGCTTTCCTGCCCTTGCTCAGCCCACTGGCAATGATCCCAGCCCTTCCTGATCTGGCTATCAACTTGCTCAGTGATAATCCGGCCATGCATCAGTTCGGGCGCCAATATGTTGCGGTACTTGTCCCCATAAGCATCGCCGCCGCCATTCTCGGCTTGGCCAAGCTCTGGCACTGGCTAGACATTCGCGCAACGACATGGTCACGCTATCTGCGAGGCGCGACCTTGCTGATCCTCTTTGGATGTGCCTTGATTCCCACTAGAGAATTACGTGTCACACCATTTTGGGGAGATTATTGGAAAGCAGGGATCACAGAGCATAAATTGAATTTGGGCATTTTTGCAGATATGATACCCGCTGAAGGCAGTTTATGCACGCCTGACAATCTCAACCCCCATTTTACTCACCGCCAGCAGATTCACATTCTCCCTTTCACGCTCGATTGTGACTACATCTTGCTCGATGTGTTATCGGCGCCCTTTTTAGGCCCAAACAGCGATGGTGCTCACGATACCTGGCGTGAATTGTTGCTGGAGCAAGGTAACTTTGGCGTTATTTCCGGCGATGATGGCATTATGCTGCTCAAGCGAAACGCACCACCAGGCCCATTGCCCGCCGAATTTTACAGTTTTGCGCAGCCCGGTTCGGTTGAGCCAGAGGTCGAGCGACGTGGCATATTCGGGGAACAGATAGAATGGTTGGGCTACGATATCGAGCAACGCAACAGCCAACCGCCACTCGTTCACTTCTATTTCAAGGCATTGGCCGACCTCGAGGATGACCATTTTCTGAGGCTGTACTTGATCCGGGAACCGGGCACAGTCCTCGCCGCCAGTGAACGGGCACAACCTACCCTGGTTTGGTATCCCACCAGCGCTTGGAGCCCAGACCAAGTGGTTGAGATCACAGCCGATACCATGGACTGGGAAGTGGACCTTGATCCGAATCAGGTCTATGCGCTCGCCCTGGGTTGGGATAACAATACCGATGCCTGGTCGACCGAGACGCGATTGATTTACAACGATGGGGCAGACGGCGTGGCGCCCAGGCGGTTTCAGGATGATTCTTTGATCTACGTGACCTCGTTTGCGGGATCGGGTGAGACGCAGCTAGACAGGCGTCAAACAGCTTTACCAGACGAGGCTTACCCTATCAATGCGCGCCTTGGTGACACCATACATCTTGAAGGTTTTGCCGTTCATGCCCCGGATGAGTCTTCCTCCTTCCGGCCTGGCGATCAGATCAACTTGCGCTTATTCTGGTTGGCAGAACAGGACATCGCTCAAGATTATACGGTCCTCGTTCACTTACTGGACGACAGCGGTAGTGTGGTCGCCCAAGGTGACGCCCCTCCCTTGGGCAATTCATGGCCGATGTCGCGTTGGCAGGCAGGCGACCGCATCAGTGATTTTCACATCATTGCCACAGAGCCCGATCTGCCCGAGGGTCAGTATTCTCTGGCCATTGGCCTGTACGACCCGATCAGTGTGATCAATCTGCCTGTGCAGGGCGATGGCGCAGATCCTGCCAGCAAACGCATAACCCTCCCCCTCAGTCTCAAGTTCGAACGCTGATTCAATATATCGACACCTGCTCTACGAAATGGATCATATCCCTGCCGTTTTCGTCCATCAACCTTGTGCCAGTCAAGGGATCGTACAAGCCGATAGCTAGGCGATAGAAGCCGGGCTCCATCTCCTCGGGCAAAGCTAAAGTGGCGATATCTTCGAGATACTCACCATGTATCCAGCTTGTAGTGGGATAGGCGCCCTCTCCGGGCACAGCGTCTTGCTGAGCGACAATAGAGCCATCCTCCGCCAACAGGTGCACAAATCGAGTATAGCTGGTATCTGATTCAGCAAGCGCTTGCCAGTATAATTTGATAGCCAAGTTACTGGCAGCCTCTACCTCCATCGGCAGATCATAGCCCAAGAACCGGATGGTCTCGCCGAAATCCACCTGTTGTATCGCTGTCGGCTCGGACGGGATGAAGTTGTGATCTCGTCCCTCCACTGTGATCTCGCCCAGATCCAACAAGGTAGCCGCATCCGAATCTGGTGTGGCGCCGGAGGGAACGGCCAGTAGTTGCAGTCCATACCTGCCATCGGGAACCCCCACCGGCAACAGGGCGTCCCAAACTTCCCGAACCCATTCTCCATCTCGCCATGTTGTGTGCGTATCGGTGGTTCTAGCAGCGTAACCTCGTGTACGCCGCCAGCGTTCACCTTCATGCTCAAGTTGTAGATACAGCTTTGGTAGATCTTCAGTCTCTCTATCCACCTGCCATAATAGTGTGATCGGGATGATGTCCCCCTCCGGTGCGCTGTCCACTGGGCCCCAATCGTATCCTAATAGGTAGGTCGGACCAAGTTGAGCGCTGACGAGCCAATGGGCTATATATCGATCGTCGGTAGAATCTGGAACGGTGGTCGAGGGCAGAACCTGCAGCGGCGCAAGGGCAACGCGATCCCCGAACGCTGATCCTCGAACCGTCATCGAACGATTCAGCACAGGAGAATAGAGACCTACCTCCAGTGTGTACTCACCCGGTGGCGTGCCGGGGGGAATCAGCAGGTGTTGTACATCACGCCTAATTTGTTCTACCGCCCATTGGTCAATGGGCCGATAACCATCGATAGGCACGTTAACGGCTTTATTAAAAAGCTTACCGTCATGATTTCGCAGACCAACGTAAACCTGATAGTCGGACTGCTCAGGGGGCGCTAGGAGCTGCCAATAGAGGGCGATGGCAGCGCTATCACCACTTTCTATGGTCTGGGCCTGTACATCATAACCCAAAAGTTTGACGTTTTCATCAAACACAAAATCGGTTCCGTTTTCTATATCTGCTAGCTGCCCCGCTGTTACAACCGGGCCGGGATAGATCATGGCATAATCCAATCCCTGTTGATGCACCTGATGGCTGGGTTTTTGGTGCTCAAAATAGCGTAATGTCTCGGGTGGGATGTCTCGCTGTAGTTGGTTGATGTAGATCAACACGTAACTGCTTTCGAGCCACCAGGGGCCGGTCACACTATCATAGCGTGACATATTTATTCCGGAACCCACGTAATAGGGTTCGAAGCTGTCAAGATACCAGGTTGTGATCAGGTTTTCAGCGGAGCCGGACTGCTCATTCAACCAATTGGCCGCAGTATCAAGATACTCACCGTTACCCACCATGAGCACATTCTGAGCGCTATCAGCACCCCCCAGCAATGGACTAAAATAAGCTACATAGTAGGGTGCTACCGGTATGACAGCCAGCAGTTGCGCGACGATTATCAAGAGGATGAGGGTGAGGTAACCCCAACGCTTTACCCGGGGTCGTGACGCCGATAGCCATAGAACCATCGCCATGAAACCTGACGCCGCCAGATAAGCTAATCCAGGCAGCAGTGGGACAATATAGCGATCGATTTTGGTTTTGCTCAAGGATAAGGCGATCAATACAACCAGGCAGTTTAGCAGAATCGCCCACAAGTGCAGACGTCCACGTACGAATGTGCGAACTCCCGGTATCAGCAAAACGATGATGCCCAGCAATGCGCCCACAGAAAGCAACGGCGACAATCGAAAAGCTATCACGATAGGGAAGAAAGCTGCATTGGGGGCGTCAGTTGTCTCTCCCAGGAAAAACTGATCGTGTCCGTCGAGCTGGAACCGCAGATCGAAAACGAATCTCTTCCATGTGCCAATGGCGTCTCCCCACAGAGCCGGCCAGAGTGCAAACACGACCAGGATGACGATAGCACCCCATAACAGTGCCTCACGAAACAAGCGGTTCCACTTGGCAGGTTTGCTGTCATATCGCAAGGTCACCCAAAAAGCCCACAGGATCATTGCCGGTAAACTCAATAACACCGACACTTTGCTGAGCAGGGCCAGGGCAAAGAAGATAGCAGATAGTACCAGCCACTTTCGGGTCTTCGTTGAGATCGATTGGCCATTGACAGAAGATTGATGCGAGCGAAGATGGAGCAGATAAGCAAAGAAAGCGATCCAGAAAAAGTTGGTTTGGTTCGCATCCGTGGTGATAAAGCGCTGGTAGGCCAAGAAAAAGGGTTCGAATAAGAGGATGAGGGTTGCCAGGAATGCGACCTTGAGGCCAAACAGTTTACGCCCCAGCAAGAAAATAACAACCGTCGACAGTGCTGTTACAAAGGCGAAAACGTAGCGGGCGGCGACAAATAGTTGCAGCGAAGTAAAAGTTTCGAGAAGCTGATCGGCTTGCCAGACACTCGGCCCCCAAGGTGATAGACCCTGCATAAGATAGCGCAGACTGATCCCCAATCCTACAAACCACATATTGGTGACACCCGGGTGGTGTCTTAGGTAGGTGTCAGATAGACTACCTGACGCCAAAGCATGGTAAAATGCGATACCCCGTCGCATCCAATGTCCCTCGTCTACATTTATGGTCACCTCTATTCGCCACAGGCGCAGGCCGAGCGCAAGCAATAACAGGAACAGAGCGATCCAGAGGGCGGGGGATTTAAGCCATTGTTTCTGGAACATAGAAAGAGTCCACTGAATAAAGCCTATTGACCGCAAAGGGCGCAGAGATCGTAGAGAAGAATAAGGGGTTTCACGAGTAAAAGAGCGTCTAAACCCCATTGATTTTGCTGTCATCTAGGCCTTCACTGCCTGTCTAGACTTTTTTCAAAGGAGTCATAGAAAGATCATACACCCAACTCAAAAAATTCCAAAATCTCATCCTCTTACGATCATGAAACGAAATCATACGCTGTCAATCATCGTGCTGGCGGTTCTATTGGTATCCAGTTCAGCTCGGGTTATCGCGGATACACCACCACATGAAAGTTCTACCGACGTAGCTCCCGCACTCTATCTACCACTCACTGCTGTTCAGGCACAGACTCATGGAGCACCTCGACCGCTGATCGTCGCCTTCGTGCCCGATGGTCTGGCCTGGAACGATGTCGATGAAGCAATAGCAATCCAGAATACCGGCGCTAACCTCTTGAATCTGGCTGGCTGGCATATCAGTGATGGCGAGAGCACCCTGACGCTGCCCGAGTTAATGCTAGCGGCTGGGGAGATCGCCTGGTGCACGAGAGAGGCCGTCGCCTTCGAACAGCAGTGGGGATTTCTGCCCGATTGCGAATATGAATCTGACAGCCATCCCGATATCCCCAATGCTACAGGTGGTGTGCCACGGCTGAGTAACACGGGTGACGAGATCGTCCTGTTGTTGCCTGGCGGTTCAGAGATCGATAGTGTTATTTATGGCAGTGGTGAGGGTGATCAGAACGGCTGGCAGGGCCCGGCGCTTAGCTACTACCAGCGTAATACGCGCTTTGCTAAATCAGGCCAGATGTTTTACAGATTGTTCGATCCTGTCTCGCAGCTACCTTGGCCTGATACCGATACTGCCACCGACTGGGCGCAAGGGAATACCGATCCAGAACATGGGCGCAGAGCAGCTTATCCAGGATGGGATCTTTATACCTTCAGCCAACCTGCCCATGTGGTCTGGTCAAATCCCCCGGCCATCGAAGTCCTTATTACGCCGGATAACAGCTACGAGGCCGTACGCACGCTCTTTGCCGGGGCTCGTCGCTCTGTTCTGATCGAAACCTATGAATTCGAACATCCCGGCCTGGTGGCTCTGTTGGTCGAGCGAGCTCAGGCGGGCGTCGATATCCGTATGCTGCTCGAGGGAGCACCGGCGGGCGGTCTCAGCGATGAAACACGCTGGGCGGCACAGCAGATCAGCCAGGCGGGCGGACAGGTCCATTTTATGGTCAATGATGTCGAAGATGCCCACGATCGCTACCCTTACCAGCACGCCAAGTTCGCTATTGTCGATAATAAGAGACTGCTGATCAGCTCGGAGAACTTTACCACCACCAGTTTCCCACCCGACGCCGCTGATGGCGAGACGCAGGGCAGGCGGGGATACGCCTTCATTGTACAGGATGACGCACTTGTTACCCGTGCCCGCGCCCTGTTCGAAAGCGATGATGACCTCGCCCATCTCGACATCTTCCCATGGCAAGCCGGCCATGAAAAGTATGGCGCGCCCCCACCAGGTTTCACGCCTCCCGTTTTTGAAAACGCCAATGGTTACGTCGTCAGGCGCCCCATCCCCCTACAAGCCTACGATGCCACCGAGGCCTACCTGTTGACGTCACCCGAAAGCAGTCTCACGCCCGGCCCTCTGTTGGATCTCTTGCACCAAACCCAGACAGGGGATCTGATCTACACCCAACAGCTGTATGAACATACGTATTGGGGGGCAGGTGATAGCAATGCCATCGACGATCCTAATCCAAGATTGGAGGCACTGATCAACGCGGCCAGGCGGGGGGCGACTGTCCGCATCCTTTTAGATAGCTTCTTCGACTATCCTGGCAGCACGCGTAGCAATGCTGAAACCATTACTTATGTCAACTCTATTGCTAACATGGAAGGATTGGATTTACAGGCTCGAGTGGGAAATCCAACTGATTTGGGCATTCACGCCAAGCTCCATCTCGTCAAAATTGGTAATGCTAATTGGAGCGTGATAGGTTCGATCAATGGCAGTGAGGTAAGCAATAAACTCAACCGGGAGATCGCCTTAGCAGTCCGTTCGCCAGCAATTTTCGACTATTTAACTCAGGTATTTGAGGATGATTGGAAAACAGTAGAAACAGTGAACGCTATTCGCTAGCAGTTGGCAGTCCAACATCCGCAATCCTCGATTTCGCCAAGCACTCTACGCTCATACCAGGTAACTATGATGAATTGGTTTACTGAACCCACCCATTGGTCGTACGAAGGTACAACGCTCTCGGTCACCACCGATCCCAAAACCGATTTCTGGCGCAAGACCCACTATGGCTTCATCCGTGATAACGGCCATTTCATGTATGAGGCTGTCACAGCTGATTTTGTGGCGAAGGCGAAGGTGGTTGGGCGCTACCAGGCGTTGTACGATCAGGCGGGCTTGATGCTGCGCGCAGATGAATTCAACTGGCTCAAATGCGGCATCGAATATGTCGATGGGAGACAACTTGCCAGCGCCGTCGTAACGAGAGACTTCTCTGACTGGTCGGTGGCAGCCCTGGCCGACAACCCCAAGGCGTGTTGGTTTAAGTTGACCCGCACGGGCGATACCGTCGAAGTGCATTATTCGTTGGATGGCGAGAACTATCAACTCCTGAGGCTGGCCCACTTGCCCCTGCCGGCGAGAGTGCAGATCGGCCCGATGTGTGCATCGCCCGATGGAGATGGTTTCAAAGTAGAATTCAAGAATTTCTCGGTTCTTCCGCTCGATTCAGATAGCTGATATGCGCAGCGATCAAGCCATGCTCGATCTCATCTTAAACTATGCGAATCAGGATGATAATGTCCGAACCGTTGTCATGAATGGCTCTCGGGTGAATCCAAATATCGAAAAGGATCTGTTCCAAGACTTTGACATTGTTTATCTCGTCCGGGATGTTGAGCCATTGAGACAGAATGCAGATCTCGTGAGCTATTTTGGTGAAATCATGATTTTGCAAACACCGGAGGACATGGTATCGCCATCACCCGTAAAAAGGGATCAGTACGTATATTTGATGCAGTTTCTAGACGGAAACAGAATTGACTTGAGTATAATCCATGTAACCAGCGCTAAAGAACGCTTGGCGGACAGCCTATCAGTTGTACTCTTGGACAAAGATGGTAGTGTTCCAACCTTGCCTCCACCCAGCGACCGTGATTATCTCCCTAAAAAACCGTCTGCCAAAGCATTCGCAGATTGCTGCAATGAATTTTGGTGGGTCAATCCCTACGTAGCGAAGGGTTTGTGGAGAGATGAACTGACATATGCCACGCATATTATGAACGCCATTCTACGCAAAGAAATGATGCAAATGCTGACATGGTATTTTGGCGTCGGCGCCGACTTTCAGAACTCCCTGGGAACACACGGGAAATACATCAAGCATGGCATTGACCCCGAGCTTTGGGTTCTTGTCGAGCAGACCTATGCCGATGCACATACAGATCATATCTGGGACGCGCTCTTCGTCTCGACTTTGGCCATTTTCGATGAAGAGAAACTGGGGAGACAAAGGCAAAACCTGTAGAATGTGAGTGCAAATAACCACGTTCATGGAGGAAGTCAATGTCACCCCCAGCAGCAGAGA
>PIVW01000133.1 GCA_003353825.1 Chloroflexota bacterium | reverse complement strand
AGTGTCAACTCAGTGTCAACCCGCTGTCAACTCATTGTCAACTCAGTGTCAACCCGATGTGGTGGCTCCATCTCAACTCAGTGGCAACGATATCCATCGCTTCTCGTCGTCCGATAGATAACGTCTTACTTCATGGGCGCCTCAGGAGCGGGAACCGCGGGTGAGGCGCCCCATGGAAGCAAATGTTATCGCAGTCATTCTGTGGCCCAAAATCCTTTATGGAATAGTATTGTACCCTTGGGAATAGTTTCATTAAAACCTGAATCCGTCACGGATTCAGGTAATAGGCATGTACGATAGCGGCTTTTGCTGTCGCCGGAAAGGGTGAGAAGCTTAGCATCTCCAGGCAGAGACGAGGAAAAGGGAGCTCTGTCGGAGAATCAGCTTCGGCGAACGCTCTTGACAGCCGCCTTTCCTGGAAAGATGGCGATTCGGCCCATGCAAAAGGTGCTAGACGAAGCCTTTGGTCAGTCTCGCAGCATTGGCTGGATAAAAGATGTCTGGCATATTGAACGAGACGGTAAGCAAGTCAAACGAGATCTGGAACGGCAGGCCTTGCAGGCGACCGGCAACGTCGACCGCATTGAGAAGCAACTGCTCAAACAATGGGATGACGCACTTTTTGAGGAACAATACATCCCCGCAGTGACCAAAGAAGAACGCCTGTACGCGCAACATGATGAGTTCTGCTGTTGGTATGAGCACTTGTGTGACGCTTTGGAAGTGGTCGCTCGCTGTTGGCGTTTACGTCAGGGCATCATCATCGGCTAATTGAAACAATTCTTGCACAACCGCCGTGCCTTTCGCAACAGTGAAACCCTCCAAAACTATCTCAACCTCTTCACCCTCTGGTATAACACGCATCTGTTTGCACGAGGCAAACGCAAGGGCCTGAGCCCTTATCAACACGCTGGTATCAACGTTGGCCCTGATGATTGGTTGACACTTCTCGGCTATCACACAGCGGCATAGCCGAACTCTTTTACATACTTCTCTATCCTCGTCGGTTGTCTTGACCGACCGACTTCGCCTGTCTCTCATTAGACAATCTGTTCATTCAATTGTAAAGATGATTTTCCATGGATCTGAACCATGCCTCATTTTCCAAATCTGATAGCTACCATGAAGCGGTACTTCTATTATACCTCCATTTTTACAACACAGAATGGTGTCCTATCAGTTAATATATAAACCACTACCCTCAGGTGAAGTAGAGGTATCCCATGCCCGAATCTGACCTCCTTCAACAGCAACGACAGATCATTCATGACCTTCTGAGAGCCACTGCTAACCGCGTCCTCGCTGCGCGCCGCCGAATGTCCACGCGTCGGTTACACTCAGGACGTGCTTGCGCGGACGAGTGGCCCCCCCAAAAATTATTGAGATGATGCTGGATCGGGTATCCTCACATCGCGAATGTTTAGGAACAAGATGATAAAGCCGAGCAGAAACGCCAGGGGAAAGATTACCAATGCGGCTTGAAAAGAAATCTGGCGGGTGATCATCGACATCAGGAAGGGGAGGATGATGCCACCGATTGCCAGAGCGACCTTGACTGTCCCTAAAACGGTGCCGGCCATCGTCGGATACAATATTCCAGCCAGGGTTAGGAGTAAGGGCACCAGTGCCGACATCGATAAGCCTGCGAGCAGAATCGTAACATAACTGAGTTGTGCGATATTCAGGAAGTACAGGGCAGCGAAGAATATCACTGAAATGCCAAACAGGCCGAGAATCGTCTGAACAATCTGAGAATCTTTTGAAAAATATCCGACTAACACACGCCCGATCGCCATACCTACCAAAAACAGGATCAGCGCCAGTTGGGCGGAACCAGCTGGGAATCCTCGCAGATCCACAAGATACGAGGTGAGGATCCCCACCGAACCTGCTTCAACACCTACGACCAGTAACGTAGCAATGAATAATGCGATCACCACGCGGTCGCGTGTGAGGATGCGCAATCGTTCGAGATAAGGTTCATGGTTGGTATTCCTACGGCGCGCACGCATGAGCGCAAAGACAACAGCCAGAATCAAGACGATGACGCCGGATTGAATGACTGCATTTCGCCAGTCTACACTGAGAAAAGTCAGATATACTGCAATGACGATAGAACCCACGGTCACGAAAAAGTGATTGACGTTGATATAATAGTTCTGCCGTTCATCGTGGATATCCAACAGCAGAGCATCTGTTGCCCCTTCGTATGTGCCGATCCCGGCGCCGATGGCAAACATGATTGCAAGGTTTAGCCAAAAGAGGTCGGTGCTGTAGAAGGCCAGAAATGCCAGGGCGAGGATAACGCTTCCAGTAAATAAGATCTTCGGTTTGGAATGTGTATCTGCCAATGCGCCAGAGATCATTACTGAAAGGATAAATCCCAGGTTCTGAGCGGCGATAAGAAGTCCGATTTGGTAGGGGCTGAGGCCGATGTTCTTGGCTGCCGCTCCCACCAATGCCGCCGAAAGCCCAAGAAAGAGCATTGATGAGTAACATGAATAAGTGATGGCACGCGTGTTTTTGATCATGGTTCTTCTCCAGTAGATTACCCCTCGAATCCCTCTTCCTCAAACCAGGCCAGTGCTTCTCGTAAACACTTCGGTGACCCCACTATCAGAACGATATCACCCCGATGCAACACGGTCTCACCATGTGGCACGATGCGCTCACCATTACGACGGATACCAATCACCAAAGCATCACCCGGTAAGTGCAAATCACGCACTGCTCGTCGGTGCAGGGTAGGATTGCACAATTGCCCTTCGCCTACATTCATATCGGCGTCCTGATGTGTAAGCAGGTCGAAGGAGGCGGGGAAACGGGCAGCCCCTTCGAGCGATAAGACGGTAGCCAGTTGCGGTCGAATGATCCGCACACCGATTGTCTCGAGCAAACTGAGGTCATCTCCTTCTTCGGCCCAAGTCACGATACGGTCGATACCAAACCGCTCCGATGCGACCCTGGCGACATCTTCGTTGAAGTCGTGGTCGATGCTTAATGTGACAAGGGCTTCAGCGGTCTCCGCGCCCGCTTTTGCCAGGACATCGGCATCCCGGGCATCGCCAGGAACTCGACTAATAGACTGGTCAGGCGACAAGCGGATTTCGCGTCGGCTGACCATGGTGACAGGTGCGGCTTTTACCAGGCGCTGGGCTAAAAGTACCGCCAGTTGGCGAGATCCCACCACGATGATGCCGGATCGCGTGGCTGGAGCCGCTTTTTTGGGTAAAATGATATCAAAGAGTATGGGTGAGAGAGTGACGGTGACGATGGCCACCAGAATAATGGCGGAATTGACAGCATCATCGATCACACCCAAATTGAGCGCAATGGCAGAGGCGGCGATGATTAGGGAAAGCCGTGACGATAATAGCAGGCCCCCGGCCAGCGTGTGTCGCCAATCAAATGCTGTACGGAAGAACAGCGACGCCCCCAGTTTGATAGCATAGGCAACCACCAGCAAGACCGGTACCAGAAGCAGGCCTTCGCGTGAAGCCAACAGAGCGCTCGCATTGAAATTCACGCCAACCATGATAAAGAATATAGGGATAAAGAAACCGAAACCGATGGCGTCAAGTTTCTCGCGCAAGACCGAATCATGCCGGTCGGTCATCAAGCTGACGATAGCGCCGGCAAGAAAAGCGCCCAAGATCACTTCCGCTCCCAATACAGCTGCTAGCGCTGCCCATCCTACCATGAGCGCAAAACTCCCCCTTACCTCGATCTGTGCAGTGGCATGGCCCAACTCCTGCTTAATCCGGTGCAAGCCCGGTAGATTGGAAAGAAAACGACTCATGCGCACGGCGGCCGCAAAGAGAACGAGCAAAACCAATACCAGCAACAGGTCGAGCGTAAGCCCTTTACTGAGTAGAGCCACATCTAAACTAAATAGTAGTAGCGTTACGAAATCGGCAAGTAAGGCAGAAATGAGTATAACTTGACCGTAATGAGAGGTAACCAAATGCCGCTCTTTGAGAACAGGTACAACCACCCCCAAAGAGGTTGTGCTCAATATCAGGCCCATGAGTACTGCATTCGTCACCAAACCGGTCTCTTGCAGCAGGAAGCCGACGGTAAGGCCAAGTCCTAGCGTGACTAAGAATACTGCTATTGCTAGTGGTACCGGTTGCTTGAGCAAGCGCTCGCTTTTTTCTTTAGGAAGCACCAACAGGTCGAAATCGAGTTCGAGACCGGAAAGAAACATCAGGAAAATGAAACCAAACCAGGCCAGAAATTCGAGAATGGGGTTGGTCTCGATGAGATTCAACCCACTATGGCCGATGACAACACCTACCAGTATTTCACCCACGACCACAGGTATGCGAAATCGTTGCAGCCGAACAGAGACCATTGGTACTGCGACTGCCAATATAGTAATCAAGAGTAGCGATCGGAGTGTTTCTAAATTCTGTAATTCCATAGGGGGTTAACTGGGATGAAGGGTATTCGCTTGTGCAATAGCCAGAACCCTGGATTTCTTGCCCGAGTGTCTTTGCTACAGAGAGCGGTTCAAGTGGTGTTCGCCGATGATCACCGTAACCAAGCGCTCACCGTAAGGGTTGTGTAGACCTGGTTCACCGCGAGCACCACTCTCTGCTGTCACTTCCTCACAATTCACTCTACACCATCCACTCTGCGGTAATGCCTGCCAAAGCGATGACAGCAATGCCACTCTGATGTTTTCGGTCATGTTCTTAATTTGTAGTTCTGGCAGGCCACAAGCTGTAACCCATTATGCTCGTGTTCCTAAACGCTGGTCATAGGCAAAGGAATTAGGTCAGAATAACACGCGGGTTGACGTTCTGAATTAGCGGTGAATTTCTGCATGTCATTGAGTTCTCGGTCTTAAGTCTAGGGCTTCGATACGCTGGTATTTTAACATCTACCGCCTCAATGAGGTAGTCAACGGAGACTTGTAGGTTTGAAAACTGAATGTGTGATACGAAAACTGAATTCCGAATTTATGTGGATTTTTGTATTAGTCAGGTACATGTTGAACGCTGTCGAATAGGATTAGGACGCAGATGAACGCGGACAAAGAGGATTCCTTCCTCTTTGATCCGCGTCACTACTTTCTTGTCTATTGCCGCAATTCGCTCCTTTCATATGCCGTTTGATATAATCATCGTTTGTATGGTCTGAGCTCGTAATCGTTCGTGCTCGACTGAATCATTTTCCGGAGTATTGTTGCGATGCTAGCTGTCTATCCTTTTACAGCCATTGTTGACCAGGAGCGCATGAAACGAGCGCTCACCCTAAGTGCCATCAATCCTCAGATCGGCGGTGTGTTGATTCGGGGCGAGCGTGGAACCGCCAAATCGACGACCGCCCGTGGTCTGGCGGCACTCCTTCCTGAAATAGATGTGGTCGAGGCCTGTGAATTCGGTTGCGATCCTAATCAGCCTGTGTTTTATTGTACGACATGCCAGGAACGCGTGGCACGTGAAGGCAGCCTTCCTACCTCCACCCGGCGCATTCGATTGGTCGACCTGCCCGTCAGCGCGACCGAAGACCGTGTGGTGGGCACATTGGATATCGAAAAAGCGATCAAGCAGGGTGAACGCCATTTCGAACCAGGTGTGCTGGCATCAGCCAACCGAGGATTACTTTACGTTGATGAGGTCAATCTCCTGGATGATCATGTCGTCGATCTGCTGTTAGATTCGGCGGCCATGGGCGTTAATGTGGTTGAGCGCGAGGGCATCAGCTTCCAGCATCCGGCCAACTTCATCCTGGTGGGAACCATGAACCCTGAAGAGGGTGATCTGAGACCCCAGCTGTTGGATCGCTTTGCCCACGCCGTGGACATCGAAGGTATCGCTGACACCCGAGCCCGCGTCGAAATCGTGCGCCGCCGCCTTGATTATGATCTGGATCCCGAGGGCTTCTACGTGGCCTGGGAAGAGCAAGAGCAGCGGTTGTCCCAAGAGATCGAGCGGGCGCGTAATCGCCTGGCCATGGTCCGTTATATCGATCGGGATATCTACCTCATCGCCCATCTCACCGCTTCCTTCAATGTGGATGGCCATCGCGCCGATATCGTGATCCTGAAGACTGCCGTGGCCAATGCCGCATTCGAAGGCAGGCTGGAGATCAACGAGCATGACATTATGATCGGCGCCGAACTGGCTTTGCCGCACCGCCTGAAGCGCCAGCCCTTCCAAGACGCCAGCTTGCAGCCACAACAGTTGCAGGAGCGCATGGATCAAGCCCAGCAAGAGGCCGATGCCGATCAGCTCGAGGCCGGCAATGAAGGCGCACCGGGTGACGTAAAAAAAAAAGAAGGTGAGCTAGACGGAGACGAATCTTCTGCAGAAATGGAAGGGGGGCCGGCCGATGCTCAGCCCCAGAGCGGTGAGGACGCAACCGGCGGTGGCGATAAGCGAGCACCCCATCGCTTGACCGAAGTCGGTGACACTTTTAAGACCAAGCGTTTGGATACCCCGTTGGATAAACTGACACGTGCAAAAGGGGGGCGCCGCTCAACCACTCGCACCGATCGAAAGCGCGGGCGCTATATCAAAGCGCAGCCCGCACACGATCAATTGAACGATATCGCCTTCGACGCTACCTTCCGGCAGGCGGCACTTCAGCAGGTGCATCGTGACCAGGATAACGTGGCCTTTGCGGTCGAACGCCAGGATTTGCAACGCAAAGTGCGCGTGCGTCGGGCCGCCAATCTGATCCTGTTTGCCGTAGACGCTTCCTGGTCGATGGCAGCGGCCGAACGCATGGAAGCGACCAAAGGGGCGGTAATGTCACTCCTGGTCGATGCCTACCAACGGCGGGATCAAGTGGGACTGGTGGTGTTCCAAAAAGATCGGGCGAGGGTGGTGTTGCCCCCGACCTCCAGTGTTGAACTCGCTCAGAAGGCTTTGCGAAATATACCGGTGGGGGGGAAAACGCCGCTGTCTGCAGGATTACTCACCTCGTACAACGTGATCATGGCCGCCCGCCGCCGTGATGCCGAAACCCGACCCCTGCTCATCCTCCTCACAGACGGCGCCGGCAACGTCAGTATGACTGGTATGCCCGCCCAAGAAGAGGCACTGCGCATGGCCGATCTCTTCAAACAAGCGCAGGTGCGCAATGTCACCATCAATATGGAGCACCAAGCCTTTGACCGGGGTTTGGCCCAGCAACTCGCCGACAACCTGGGCGGCCCCTGCTACAACTTGCCCGAGCTACGCGCCGAGTCCTTGTTGAAGACGGTGAGGGTCGGGTTGGAGTTTGGAAGGTAGTCGGGTGGTCTCGTGGTCTGGTGGTTTGGTGGTCGCGTGGTCTGGTGGTCGAGTAGTCAAGAGATCGAATCTCGCTATGTCATTGCGAACGACGACCTCTGGTCGTTTGATGAAGCAATCTTCAAGCCGTCTAAACGCACGCAAGTCGCGTGACATCCTTCACGTTCGTTTAGGTCAGACCTGTCTCGTCACCATTCTGTGACGATTGGGTACCCTTTGAATTTAGCATCATTGCTTATGATTGGTATCGATTCAACCTGGGCCTGTGATATCAGCAGTCGATCAAACGGAGTCTCATTACGAACCGGCCCAAAATCCGTCAGGCAAAGGCTCATCGAAATCCTCACTAATCCAAACCTCACCGGCGTGGAGACCTGCGATACGCTCCGTATCTGTTTTTTCGACTGGAATAAGACGCACTACAGGCTTCTGCTCGTCGGTAACAATTATCTCATTACCCGCTAGTTCCAAAGATATCAACTCGGTGAAGCGACTCTCGGCTTCATGGATATCGATTTGTGTGAGGATGCTCATAGCCTATTCTCCTTGTCTGTAATAATACGTGAGAAGAGCCTGGTTATAAAGAGGGTGGTCCGCACATCTGATCGGAGACCTATCCTGGTGGACGCTCACCAAAATACTGATAGTACTGCACCTCAATCACACCGTTATACAGTTTCCGTACCCGGTCGGGCCATGAGCGTTTGAAATACTTGGGGAGGATCTTGTCGGCTGTGAGGATGTAAATCGACCAGCCTTTCTTCTTGCGAAACATGTTGTTCAAGGCGATGTAGATCTGGTTCATCTCCTTGAATTCGCCGGTCTTTTTGCCATAAGGCGGGTTGGAGATGACGACACCATACTGGCGATCGATCCATATATCTTGGATATCCTTTTGCTCGAAGTGGATGTTTTTGGCGACACCGGCGCGTTTGGCATTGGCTTTGCCGGCGTCGATCACCTGTTCGTCGATGTCATACCCAAAAATCTCAAAGTCGTGATCCTGTAGAATGACTTCGCGAGCTGCCGCTCTCTCCTCACGCCACATGTCTTGGCCAAGGGTGGGCCATTCTTGCGCTGCAAAGGGTCGCTTGAGCCCGGGCGCTATATTGCGGCCGATCATCGCTGCTTCGATCAGGATCGTGCCGGACCCACACATCGGATCGATCAGTAACCTGTTTCTATCCCAGAAACTAAGTTGAACCAGGGCGGCGGCCAGCGTTTCGCGCAGCGCTGCTGTCCCTGTCTGCACACGGTAACCACGCTTGTTCAGCCCCGATCCCGAGGTGTCGATGGTTAGCGTGGCCACATCCTTAAGCATAGCTATCTGGATGGTAAATTCCGGGCCGGTCTCGGCGAACCACGAGGTTTTGTAGGCAATCTTGAGACGTTCCACCACCGCCTTCTTGACGATGGACTGGCAGGCCCTGACGCTACCCAGCGTGGATTTCACCGCCTTGCCGGTGACCCTGAATTCGCCCTCTTTGGTAATCCAGTTCTCCCACGGCAGCGCCTTGGTCTGTTCGAAGAGTTCATCGAAAGTGAGGGCCGGAAACTCGCCCATCTTCAGCAGCACCCTGTCCGCACTGCGCAGCCAAAGATTCGCTTTGGGGATATTCTCAGATGTAGCTTTGAACTCGACCTTTCCTTCTGAAACCTGGACATCGTCGAAACCCAGGCGTTGCACTTCGCGTCTAACCACAGCCTCAAGGCCAAAAGATGTGGTGGCAATAAGAGTGATTTCGCTCATAGCTAGCTATCATAGCACAGGGTATATGCCCTAAACCAGTAAATCTGAAACCTGGAAAACCTGGCAGACCGCGTTTCCACGGTTTCGTAGCCGACTGACCCCGGTCTACCGGTTTACTGAATCCGTTGTCAGTCCAACTTCATGTACAGCGAAACCATTTCCAGGTATTCCCGTGTACTGAGGGAGTGGGGGTGGATGCGCTGTTTGATCGCATAACCCTTCCACAGCTTGTACATGAGCCAGTAGCCTTTGTTGCGCGGCAACTTCAGCATGGGGCGCATCAGGCTCCGTAACCAGGGGAACTCCACCACCAGGGCAAACCATTTCTGTAAGTTTTCTATCTGCTTCTTCTCGCCTTCGGGGAATTTCAAGACGGAGGTCTCCCAGGCGGAGGTGAAGATGTCCTCGTAGGTGCCTTCCATGTAGCCATTCTCTTGCGCGTATTCACCCAGGGCAGTCTTGGGGTAGGGTTGGAAGAGGAATGTGTTGGCGTAAGAAGGATTGCAGGCGATGTTCAGGTCGAGGGTCTCGAAATCCTGTTCAAGATTTCCCCCAGGTAAGCCTATCATATTGGTACTTATAAGATGAAGCCCGGCGTCACGGATAGTACGACAGGCCTCGATGATCATCTCCTTGGGCATGTTACGTTTAAGTACGAAGTTGCGCATATCATCGTTGCCGGCTTCGATGCCCATGCCCACACTGACGCATCCCGCCCGCTTGAGTTGGGCCACCATGCCCGGTGTCACAAGATTGGCCCGAATATTGCAGAAGAAGGGCAAGCCCACCACTTGTGGATATTTTTCCGTGAATTCGACGATCCAGCGTTTGTTGATATTGAAGGTGTCATCCAAAAAGACCACGAACTCTAGCGGATAATGATCTCGTACATAGCATACCTCTTCTAGCGTTCGATCAACGCTGCGTTGGCGCACCCGCCGGCTACGGGTATCTTTGTAGATATCCCAATAGGCGTGATTGAAGCAATAGGAGCAATCATACGGACAGCCCCGCCCGGTAATAAAATGCTTGACCTTGGACATGGCCGTGGGACGGTGGTGTTTGTAGACGATGTCTCGATCAGGCAGGGGCAGTTCATCGAGGCTCTGAATGAGAGAACGCAAGGTGTTCTTGATCAGCGAGCCGTCAGGGCGTTTGAACCACCAGTTTTCAGTACTATAGGGATCTTGCCCGGCCTCGAGCCTGTCGACCAGTTCCAACATTGCATATTCACCCTCCCCCATGCACACACCATCGACTTTATCAGCCTCGATCATTTCCGGGAAAAAGGTGCCGTGAGCCCCACCGAACACCGAAAATGCGTCCGGTAGCGCCTGGCGGATCCTCTGATTCAGGGCGGTGTAATAGTCCTGAGAGCCGGTGGAGAGGCTATATGCCAGCACGCCCGGCTGCCATTCGCCGGCGCGTTCCACCGGATCCTGTTGGGCGACGATGCACAGATCCACCTCATGGCCGGCAGCCTTGAGAACACTGGAGAGATGCATGATACCCATCGGCTCATAGTCGATCTGTTTAACAACGAACAGTACGCGCATAAAGTGTCACTCTGTGAAGAAAGAGGCACCGGGACGATGTATCTCCAAAGGTTGGATGAATTCACCTTCACCGGCGCTCGTGCTATGATTTCGGTCAATGTGTTGAGTGCGAAGAGTATACTGGAGGAACTCACATCCAACAACCAAAGGCTGTTGCGGATATGGGTGGGAACACATACTGTTGCAGCGGCATTCTTATACTTGGAAGTACTGCCTCCTAAGCGAGGTGATTGGTGGCAGTCTTTAAGAATGATATAATCGAGTCTTATAACTGGTAAAACATGGCCTGTTGACTGATTTGCTTTCGCTCGTCAGACAAATCCATGGGCCATATAGTCAAAGGATTTGATGTAATGAAGATACGTATTTGGGGTGCTCGCGGTTCGATTCCTTCACCCATCCTCCCGGAAACCATCGCTGAAAAGATATTCCGTGCCATCTATCGAATGCCTGACATCGATACCAAAGACCCGGCGATTGTTCGAGACTATGTGGACGGTTTGTCGCCGCTCCAGCGAGGTACGGCCGGTGGCAATATCTCTTGTGTCGAGGTGTAAGCTGGCTCAGAGTGAGTGACCTGCGCATCGACACCATTGAGAATGCCCATCCGGGTATATCGTATGCCTATCGTGTCGAAGATTCGCAAAGCGTGTTCGTTTTTGCCAGCGACTCTGAGTATAAGAAGCTGGATGACAGCAATTACCAGGCTCACGTTGATTTTTTCCGAGATGCCGATGCCGTGATCTTCGATGCGCAATACACGATACGGGAAGGTTGGGTCAAGGCAGATTGGGGACATAGTTCGGCCATGATAGGGGTGGACATGGCTCGAGAGGCAGGAGTGAAGCGGCTGCTGCTGGCACACCATGACCCCACCTATTCGGACGAGAAACTACAGATCATTGTGGATAACGCCAGAGCCTATCAGGCCCAGGATGAGGCGCTACCTTCTTGCGAGATAGTGGTGGCGTACGAGAGATTGATGTTGGACCTGAGCCATCGCGGGGTAGTGGGGGCGGAACGCATGCTACGACCTGCTGTCATTACTCGCAAAACCGGCGGTTGCAATCGCACCGAACAAGGCGCTGACACGCATGCTATTTTGAGCAGCATCCTCGTTACCTGTCGCCAGCAATCGATTTCTATCATTGATTTCTTGGTTGAATTACAAAGAGCCGATGTTCCTCCTTCTCTCGTTCCTCCTTAGCGAGTTACTTCTCTACTTGACGCTAAACAAGTACCAATTGGAGGGTGGCGGTACGAAACTTCGGGTTGGGCTCGATGCCGTAGGCCAGAGCCAGCTCGATGGTCGAAAATAACGGCCAATGACCCCCATTTTGATACCTGTAAAAACTGTAGTGCAATAGCGTACAAACCCTGATTGTAGGTGATCGATGCCGCATCATCCAGCCGCCAACAATCAGCCCAATAGCGAAACTGTCCAGGTGGCGAAACATAGCGGTGCTCTTCGACATGTTGGCTGACGAAGTCAAGGGCCAGGTCGACACGCTCCCTATCGACCGCCGCGCCCCGGCGATTGAGAAGCCCCGACCAGATCAAGTAGATAAGTGTTATCTCGTCATCTTGCGGTGTCAGTGAAGTATCATTGGGCTCGAGCGGAACGGCGGTGGGGATTTGGCCGGTGTCTTGATTTTGTGCAGCTTCGAACCATCGATATGCTTGTTCGAAGAGTTGTTCATCGTCCAATCCTAAAGCTGTATAGAAGGCATCTCGGCCATACATACCATTGGCATAGGCCGGGCTCGGTACGACTGCCATGCGGTCGCCAATCTGCCTAACATTCAGACGAGCAGTCTCCAGGTAGATCGGAACGAAGCTCTGCAAGTCGGCTTCGCCAAAACGCAGATCAAACAGTCCGCCCCCAGCGCATGCGCTCAAGATGAAGGCACTAAAAATCAAGATCGACACTATAAGGCTCTGTTTACGCATCAAGTTACGCATCAACCTAGGATCTCACCACAAGTAGCGCTTTGTCAATTCGCCGTGCGATTTTCCTGGCTATGTCCCCTAATAATCGATGTGTCCCACCATGGTTGATGTTCCTCGATTATGAGGTTACACTCCG
>PIVW01001337.1 GCA_003353825.1 Chloroflexota bacterium | reverse complement strand
GGTGCAGGTGGACAATTTCGAACATCGCGACCAGGCCCTGGCCACGACGACGCAGACCAATACCGTGGCATTGCTGGATCAGCTGGCGAAAGAGACCCAGGATGTTGCCTGTTCGCCCGATAGCATCGGCTTCTACACGCCCACCCTGGGTACAGCCTATGAGGAGACGATGGGCTCTGTGGGTCTGAGCAGTCTGCTGATGGATGTAAGCAATGGCGACGCGGACGCGGACGCGGCTGCCAGCAAGCCGGTGGTCTTTAGCATTGCCCTTGGCGACGCCGTCACCTACGTTCGCCGCCAGGCGCAGATGGGCACCTATGCCTGTGCAATGAACGATACAGGTGTTGCAGCATGGCGTGCCCTGTCCAATAACGAAGCCATGAGCGAGATGAGCAGTCGCTATAGCACGGAGGATGGTCTCACTGCTTCCGTTCAATTCTTGTTCGCCACATTTTATGCGGGAATGAGCAATATCATCAGCTACAACGGTGTGCGAGCGGATGGCGTACAAGAGTCTACAAGCAGTAGTGATTTCGACTATCTGAATGCCGTAGACGCAAACACCATGCCCGAGTATGTACGCCAGGTCTATCAGCTCGATGCCTTGGAGAGCTCACTTGATACCAGTAATTATTCCAAAGCTTTGCGCGACTGGCAGCAGTCCTTTGGTTCGGTTCAACAGGCTTCATTCGCGATGGCCGGCTGGTTAGCCCATTTATCTGTCGTTGTCGCAAA
>PIVW01000632.1 GCA_003353825.1 Chloroflexota bacterium | reverse complement strand
GCCGTTCGTTAGTAACTGTGCCGGAATCTAGCGTGTCCCGTATACTGTAGTGCATATCAGAAACATACTACATGTAGTGGATTCTAATGTGCCATTGTCGTATTAGGCATTTTCGGAAAAATAAATAAGTCTCCAATCCGAAAATGCCTCTAGCGACTTCCGAAAAATGATACAATCTCCCGCAAATATATTTCGGAAGTCGCCTTACTGTGATTGGGAGAGAAGTTGGCCGGTAGGCTTGCCATCGATGCTGATTAGGTTGTTTTCCCGGCGATACACTTCCAGCCCCTCGACTCCCTCTTGTTCGTGCAATCGCACCAGCGTGGGTCGTTCCTCCATGTAGTCATAGCGAGGTACGGCAAATCCGCATGAATTCTGTACCAAATCCACACCCATCTCAAAGATCTGACGAGCCCCGACCTGTGGTGGGAACAATCCTACGTACAAGTCCCAGCCAGGTTGGCCGGGATAGATGGCTCTGGCCCTGCCATACAGCCGTAAGATCAGAGGATTGGCGTCGAAAGAACAGAACATCAGGGTCATACGATCGCTTTCCAGGAGATGGGCAGCCGTCTCATTGCCGCTGCCGGTTACATTCAGCCAGACGACTTTGTTCTCGTCTACAACATTCAGGCTATCCATGCCCTTGGGAGAGAGATTGACCCTTCCATCCGCTGCCGCCGTGGCCACGAAAAACACATGTTGTTTGCTGATGAAATCCTGATATTTGGCGTCGATGCTTGTGTGATGCGGCATTGTGAGTTCCTCCCTTCAGGGTGCGCCTGAGGGCGCTTCGTTCTTTGAGTTAGACAGTGGCATTGTCTTTTTGAATAGCGATCATGTTTGTCAACTGATCGCCTACGTTAATAGTTACATCACTTGGCATCGCCATCATGCTCTGAGGCATTACGGCCACACCTGCACAAACGCATTGTCCTGCACCTGATAAATGAAGATCGGGGGATTGACACGATCTCCCGCGTTATCGTACTGTACTGCACCGATCATGGTGTCGATGTTGAGATCACGTAAGGCATCGGCAATATGATTGGCATTGATGGAGCTGGCCTTTTCGACCGCGACCAGGAGTACTTCGGCCGCGGCATACCCGTTGATCGAATAGGTATCAGGATTGCGATATTCCACAGCCTGGTATGCTTCAATCCAGGCCTTGTCGGCCGCAGCTGAGGGGCTGGGACCAAAGGCGCTTATATACATGCCTTCGGCCGCGCCTGCTGCTTCATCGATAGTGGCAGAGAGAAACGCACCATCTGAGGCCAACATGGGGATGTCGATGCCCGCTTCTACGAGGTCGGCGCGCAAGTACGGCGCCTCGATCTCATAACCGGCATAGAAGACAGCATCGGGTTGTGCCGCACGAATGGCTTCGACTTCCTCTAGATAGCGATCGCGGGCTTCTTCCACTTCGATGGCGAGCACTACATCGGCGCCACGGGCGGACAGCGCCCGTTTCATCTCTTGGAAAAGCCCCTGACCGTAAGCAGTGTTGTTGTAGAGGATGGCAATCTTCCCCGCGTTTAATACATTGACCAGGAAATCGGCATCAGCATCGGCCTGTACTTGGTCATTGGCGACAATGCGGAAAAATCGGTCGTAGCCTTTCTCGGTGAGGGCAACATTTGAAGCATTGGAGGTAATGACGACGATGGGGAGATTGCCGTAGATTTCCATGGCCGCCAAGGTCTCACCCGAATTGTAGTGGCCGATGAAACCCAATACATTCTCTCCGCCTGCTAAGGCCGCCTGCACCACATCAGTGATCTCCAAGGCCACATCAGGGTCCGAGGCGTCATCAAGAGCGACAAGATTGACTTTGTAGCCGGCCACTCCCCCGGCCCGGTTCACTTCCTCAGCCTTGAGTCTAGCCCCGCCTACCACCGTTTGCCCGCCATTGGCCTGGAATCCGGTCATCGGTGCAGCGACATAGAGCGTTGCCTCTTTGGTTGGTGCAGAAGAGCAAGCCGTGAGAATCAGAAGGAAGATGAGGAGCGTGATCAATGGGTACTTGCGCATGGGATTCACTTGTGGAGCGTGATTGGGTGGCAGGGTGACAGGGTGAGGGGGTGGCAAGGTGAGGGGGTGATATGGTGACAAGGTGAATGGGTGGCAAGGTGAGGGGCTGGGGATGAGTTGTCCCTGACCTCTGACCTCCGATCTCTACCCTAACCCTTCATAACGGTAGTCATACACTTCGTTGATACTGTCGACCAGGTCTTGTAGGCTGGCGACTTCGTCGGTGACATCTTCGCTGAGTCGGCGGGCACGGTTACCGTCGATCTCACGACTGCTGCTAATGAGTAACAATTGCGAGTAGACGGTGCCTAAGGCGGCGACCGAATGATCTAGCTGCAGTCCCGCTTTTTCCATCAAGGTGTCGAGTGCTTGCAGGTTTTGCCATTGCCGATGTTTGGAGTCCAATGTGGCTGCCAGTTGCTGGCGAATACTTTCATTGGCCTCCAGTTTCATCTTCGCTTGCATACTACGCATGGTTTTAGGGACTTGCTGGCGATCTCGATTGAGTATGCCATCATCTTTATAAGCTTGTAGACGTAGGGCCAAACGGTAGATGTTGGACACCCACTCTTCCATCTGGCGGACACTTTCGCCCGTTCGTTCACGTAATCGTTCGCTCTTCATAGCGCCGGAGACTTCTTCGAGGCGGTCGTAGTATTCTAGCGCCCGCTCGTACTTGTCCCGAAGATCTTTATCTTTGATCAACGCAGGATCGTGATCTTCCCGAAACATGTCGGCGACGGCCTGGGTACGTTCCTTGGGATCACGGAGCGTGCTCACGACAATGCCTGCAACTCCAACGACACCGATCAGCAGCCAGGTCCACCAGTTGAACCAGGGCAGGGTCTGAGGAAAGGGCTGGGGGAAGAAGGCTGCCAGGAGCAATGATCCAGCAATGACTACGGCGTTCTCCGTGCGGAAGAGCGCCCGCTGTAGGATCGCCCTCTGCGCGCGTTTTTTAATATCTTCGTGGATGGGATCGGCCATGCGTATCAGTTGTCCAAA
>PIVW01000631.1 GCA_003353825.1 Chloroflexota bacterium | reverse complement strand
AATTGCTCCTGCGGGTTCATGATGACCTCTCTGATGATGTGATGTTTTTCAGAAAGGTTTGCTCATGAACCCGTTTCCGTCAAGTTTCGTCATACTCCAAGTTCAACTGCGGTGCTACCTTCACCATCAATTGCCGAGATTACATCCTGTATTTCTCCCCACAGATGAGGTTTGTGAACTAAAAGAAACTCGAGGCCATTGAGGTGAGAGTAAGTCTCGATAATGTTCATCACAATGCTCGCATTCGTTGTACACTATTCATAGGGTTCCGCATCAATCTCATCGCTTGACCATGAAGGGTCGCGTTCCAATAGACGTTTTGTAACCCAATCATCTGGGTATTGTGAGATTTTTTCGCGTCCGGTTGGTTGGTATACGGGTTTGCCCAATGGTCTCATCCTGAGGTCCCCACTATAGTAGCTTTGGACACGTAGTTTAGCAATTTCAATATATTCATCTTCCTTATCACAGCCCATTGCTTTTCGGCCCCTTTTGATGGCAGCAATAAGTGTTGTGCCAACTCCTGCATAAGGATCCAGCACCCAGTCAGTTTCATTGCTCAGCGCCAGTACACACCTTTCGGCTAGCTCGATAGGGAATTGTGCAGGGTGCATGGTTTTTTCGGCATGATTTGACTTAACATTCGGAATATCCCACAATCCACTCTCCCATTCTTCCTCCATTAGTAACCAGATGTCTGAAGGGTTTTTCCCTTTCGGGTTTCCTGAAAGCTGTCCCCGTTTTTCACCTTTGTAATGGCGCTTGCCAGGATATTTTGACGGCACGCGTACAGCATCGAGGTTAAACGTATATTCATCTCCTTTGGTGAACCAAAGCAAGGTCTCATACCTACCCGAAAATCGTTTCTTTGCGTGCAGGCCATGCCCAAAATGCCACACAACTCTGTTGCGTAATTTCATTCCCAACGATTTGAAAATTGAATAATAGAATATGTCTAATGGGTAAATCTCACCTCGCTCAACATAGTTTCCGACCTGCCAACAGATACTGCCGTCGGGCGAGAGAACTCGGTATAACTCCATAATTACGACTTCCTGCTCATCTAAATACTGTTCAATTCCTACACGTGTTTCGTATTCTTTGCCAATATTATAAGGTGGCGAGGTGACAATCAACTTTATGGTTTCATTTGGAAGTGTTTTTAAGAAGTCTAGTACGTCACCGTGATGAAGGACAAGCTGTGACCGACTATGGTACTCATTGTCCATCTGAATTGATTCTCCAAACAGCGTTTCAAAAGAAGGCATTGAAATGTCCTTGCAAGAGTGAACTGATAGTTCCTGGCACAATGATAGCACAGATGTTTTATAAGCGGAAGCATGTCAAGAATGGAGATGGTTGAAACAAATTTAGATTATGGTTGTCAATCCCTCAATGTAAACTCATCGTATGCTTCGGGCATTTCGACCCCAAATCGATGGCAAAGCAACTTGACATCGTGATAGTCGTTTTCGTCCAGTTCATAGCCGGTATGGAATTTCACCATCCACTCTGGCGTTATGCATTTGACTGAAACCCCGGCAACAGAGCCTGTTCCATGCCCTGAGTCTGTTCTCTGAGTAAGGCATCAACACCCCACCCGCCATCGATGATCACATCAATATCATGTTGATTGAGAAGTTTCACGATCCGACGACATCATTTGCTGTCATTTCGGGATTTTCTTTTCGCATTCTATGGCTTGCTTATTCCAAAAGATCTCGCTGGATAATCTGCTCTAGCACTCAATCAGCACATCACTCGCCAAACACTGCTTCCAGCGACTGACGCATGACATCGGCCGGCGCCTCGACACCCGTCCACATCCTGAAGGCGATCGCACCCTGCCCCACCAGCATTCCCAGCCCGTCCAGAGTCCTGGCGCCGTGCGCTGCGGCGGCCTGGAGGAAGGCAGTGTGCGGTGGGTTCGGGATCACATCGCAGACGAGTAGCTCGGGGCTGATCGAGTTCAGGTCGATGGCCGGGATAGCGTCCACGTCCGGGTATAGGCCGATGGAAGTGGCATTGGCGAGGATGTCGGCGCCATCGGGAACGCTGTATTCTCCCTGCCAGTGCTCGAAATCCGCCTGAGTTGGGGTCTTCTCGTTGAGCAATTCCACCAACGAAAAACCTCTTTCAGGTGTACGATTGGCGATGGTGATGTGGCTTGCCCCGGCCAGAGCCATCTCCACAGCCATGGCTCGGGCCGCACCACCGGCGCCCAAAAAGGTCACACGTTTTCCCGCAGGATCCATGCCGGCATCTTCTCGAAGCGATTGCACAAATCCCTTACCATCGGTGTTGTTCCCCACCAGTTTACCATGTTCGACCACAACGGTATTGACAGCACCCATCAACTCCGCTTCGGGTGAAAGTGCATCCAGTAGGGGGATGATGGCGACTTTATGAGGGATGGTGAGATTGATGCCGCGCATGTTGAAGGCGCGCAGACCGGCCACGGCATCGGCCAGTTGCTCCGGCCTGACCTCGATGTTAAGATAGCGCCAGTTGAGCCCTTTGGCACGAAAAGCCGCTTCCTGCATGACGATGGTGGGGTTCTCGGCCACGGGGTAGCCGAAGACGCCGACCAGATCGGACAGATACGAGGGGCGGGTATCGTTCATGATTTGTTGCCCCTTGTCAGTTGGTTTCGCTGATTGACCATCCACCAGAGTTGTGCCCATTCATCGCCGCCTTCATTGCTTTGGGGCTCGCCAGGTGTGCTACGGCCATTGCGAACATATTGGGTCAGTAAGGATTTGAGCTGTTCTACCACATCAGGATGCCGCTCGCTTATATTCTGTCTCTCTCCGATATCAGCATCGAGATCATAGAGCTGGAGGGGTGGTGAGTGTGCGCTCTCTTCACCCGGCCGGGGATCACTCCATCCTCCTGAACCCGGACACATCTCTAGTTTCCACCTTCCCTGACGAGATTTGCAGAAGGTGCAGTGCAGGAGCGCGGCTCACCACCGAGCACAACATCGGCACCATGGAGAAGCAGTTGCGTCGGCTGGGCCTGGGCCATGATCCGCAGCGTTCC
>PIVW01001336.1 GCA_003353825.1 Chloroflexota bacterium | reverse complement strand
TGGAAGTAACGGTCTAGGGCAGCTTGGCTCTTTGTACGCTGGTCGTGGATGTGCTTTAAATCGGCATCAATTGTGGGAGCATTGGCTGCCAGCTTTTCCTGGGCTGATTTGTGCCTTCCATGAGAAGGCACTCCTTGTCAAGCGAGTTCACGGTCGATTTGTGGGCCGCCTGCGCGCCATCCTTCCATCCGCACTCTTGGTGAACCATTATTTGGCTCGGTGCATTTTGAGGTCCGACGGGGTCTGGTGCTGCAATCTACCAAGCGGCCTCGTCAAGAACTAGTCTTGAACGGGCAAAGGCACAGGCCGCAGTCACCAGGACCCGGCGGTCAGGCCAAGTCCTCATTTCTTCGTTATCGCTGTCGATTCCTACGCTGCTGAGATCTCATCGCTATGAGATCCGTGCAATGGATCGTACGCTTCACCAGTCTTTAACATGCTCAACATCATAACCGCCAATTTGCGGGCCACTGCGACTCGAGCCCGCTTTTTAGCATTCTTACCGCCGCGGGAACAGATACGTTCTCCGCTCCGCCTCAAGTCGCTATCGGGGCCAAAAGGACCAAGGATATAGTGAGAACATTGAACCAACATAGTGCGTAAATATCTGCTGCCAGCTTTGGTAATTGGTAGCTCCGGGTCGCTCTGACCGGTTTGACTTCGCCGAGGTACCAAGCCAAGATACGAACCCACATTTCGATTGTGAGTAAAGCGCCACGGATCTCCGATTGTCAGAACGA
>PIVW01000132.1 GCA_003353825.1 Chloroflexota bacterium | reverse complement strand
TGTTGAATGGGTTACTACATCTATCCCCAACACAGTCACTTTTTGATGTTGTAAAGCGTACCCACCCGCTTTAAACTGCTCTTCTCGTATTCCCAAAATCAGTAAACATTTCTTTTGACCTAACTCAACCGTGTGGTCCAGAATGAAAATCCAGTCTTCTCCCCTTTCACACTTACTTTGCAGAAGATACAAACCTAAACAGAAAATCCAACTTCGCATACTATTAAAGCAAGGAATCGCTATGTCGAAAAATTTGGAAAACAACTCAAAGTTCCGTTCGCTACCTCTTAGACTTGCCAGTCTATACATAACCTGTTCTATTCCCAATAGGATGACATGACTGGGGTAACGATGCCCCACTGGTGTTGCTGAAATAACCCCCTCCTCCCTCTTCCTTATGTGAACTTCGTTTTCTTTTTCTGCATCCTCCGATTTTGCTTTCTGTTTCTCTACTTCTTTTTCTAATTGCTTGACTCGCTCATCTGACTCTCCTGTTTTCCGTTTCCATTTATCTCGACTTTTTGTTAAATCTCGCATTTTGACATCAAACGCTCGCAATCTCTTTTGTCTTTCCAACGCTTTCTCTTTCCATGCTTTTCGACTTTCTTTAAATAATCGGGTCATCCGACTTAGGGAACTTTTGTATTCAACCATCCTTTTTCCTTACCTGATTTTGTTTGGTATCATCAAATTGCTGCCACTATTGTACCTAGTTTGACTCTGCATGAAAAAACCTACTACAAAAAGGATCAGATTTAACACCCTACTTGCTACCTGCCCCAGTGGGGCCTGGTTTTTCCAGGCCGGTCTGAGAACAGTCGCTGGTTACTAGATTATGCCATTTGATGCAATTCTTTGATAACTACTGTCATCCGTTCGGCCAGACCTGCACTAATACGGATGAAATTACGTAGGCCAGGTTTATTGTAATACCGCACCAATATACCTCGCTCGGCCAGTTGTTCGTAAATCTCGACCGCCGGGCGATCGGCCACCTCACAAAGTACGAAGTTTGCCTGGCTGGGCAAGGGCCGGAGGTAGGAGATCTGTTGGAGTTCAGTGAACAGGCGGTCTCGTTGCGCTTTCATGGCATCGATCTTCGTCTGAACATAGGGTAGATCGTGTAGACTTGCCAAACCTGCCACCGAAGCGGCGACGTTGACATTGTAGGGCTGTTTGAATTTCCATAAGTGCCGCATCAGGTCAAGAGGAAAAATCCCATAGCCTAACCGCAATCCGGCCAGCCCCGCCCACTTGGAAAAGGTGCGAAGTACGGCCAGATTCGAAACCTGCGGCACCCATGTCGCCACCGAACCTTCACCCTCGGAGAATTCGATATAGGCCTCGTCCACCACCACCAGAATCGGCAGTTCCAGGAGTCGTCTGAGAATTTTGTGCGAGATCACACCACCATCTGGGTTATTTGGCGATGTCAGGAATAAGATCTTGGGTGGGGTTTCGTCACTGCGGACGGCTTGCTCAATGCCCTCCACATTGAGGGAGAAATCATCGCGGCGCCAGACATCGACAACGCCTCCTCCACTGAGCAAGGTATCGAAGCGATACATGCCAAAGGTAGGAGGGCAATTGAGGGCGATATCGCCGGGGAGTAGAAACAGTCGGCAGAGATAGTCTAGAAGTTCGTCGGCGCCGTTGCCGGGCAGGATGAAGTCGGCAGGGACGCCGACGTATGCCGCCAAAGCCTGGCGTAACTCCGTTTGTCGCGGATCAGGGTAAATGTGATACCACGGATAGTCACTCAGGGCGTCGCTGACGCGCGGCGATGGACCATAAGGATTCTCGTTGGCGTCCAGTTTGATGATCTCATCCGGCTCACGACCCATTTCCTGGCTCAGAACCTCGAAGGGTTTGACCGGAGTGTACGCTGCCATATGGGCGATGTCGGGGCGGATGGTGCTGCGTATTGCGTATTGCGTGTTGCGTGTTGCGTGTTGCATGGGATGACTGTTTGGCATTTCGAACTACCCTCTTTCGTGGGCAGCGGCGGCATGAGCATCGAGGCCTTCAGATTGGGCGATGCGGGCGGCGATGGGGCTGAGCTCGGCGCTGCTGGCGTTGCTCATGCCGATGAGACTGATACGCTTGACAAAATCCTCTATATTTAAGGGTGAGGCGAAGCGGGCGGTGCCTTCGGTGGGCATGATATGCGAGGGCCCGGCAATGTAGTCACCGAGCACCTCAAATGAGTTCTCGCCAATGAAGATGCCGCCTGCGTTTTTGATCTGCGGTACGAGCGACCATGGATCAGCAACAGACAGGCAGAGATGTTCGGGCGCGTAGCTATTGGCAGCAGCGACGGTTGAGACCAGGTCAGGAGTGATCACAGCCCCACCTCGCGAATCCAAACTATCGGCGATGATCTGTGAACGGCTCAGGTCTTGTATGCGGCGAGCGATGCTGATCTGAACTCGTTCTGCAATCGTCTGGTTGGGTGTGAGAAGTATTGCCGAAGCCAGGATATCGTGCTCGGCTTGCGCCAGGATATCGGCAGCCACCTTTTCTGGATCTGCGGTGTCGTCGGCGATGACCACGGTCTCGGTGGGACCCGGAAGGCCATCGATGCCCACTGTACCAAAGACCTGACGTTTGGCCAGGGTGACGAAGATGCCACCGGGGCCGGCGATCTTATCTACGGCCGGCACCGTCTCGGTGCCAAAGGCCATGGCGCCAATAGCCTGAGCCCCTCCCAACGCGTATAATGCATCGACGCCGGCGATCTCGGCAGCGGCAAGGATCACATCAGGCACCTGGCCAGAGTCTCGATCAGGTGGGGCGCAGGCAATAATGGTTTCGACGCCGGCCACGCGGGCGATCACGGCGGCCATGAGCAACGAGGATGGTAGGGGAGCGGTGCCAGCCGGCACATAGACGCCCGCCGACTGCAGGGGCCGAACGATCTGGCCGAGCGTGCCATCGTGCGCATCCACATGCATCCAGGACTGGGCCGGTTGGCGGCGATGAAAGGCGGCAATGCGCTCGGCCGAGTGTTCCAATGCCGAACGTAAATCTGGGGCCATCTGGTCGAGTGCAGCACGGCGGGCGGTCGCAGGCACCAACAATTCGTTTGAGCCAGCACCGTCGATGGTTTTCGACCAATGAATCAAGGCCTGATCACCACGCTGTCGTACATCGGCAAGAATATGGCTAACGGCAGCTTCTGGGCTGAGAGCCTCGCCAAAGATACGCTCAATACCGGCCAAAAGAGTGTGCGGATATTCGGTTTCTGCCCAGGTGCGGCGTTTGAGAATGCCTTTCTGGGCAGTTGGGAGATCGTAAATAGGAAATATTGTACTCATGGCGTCGATGGCGTTAGTGTGTGTCGAGAGGGAGGTACTTGCATGTGTCAGGCGCTATCAACGACATCACGCATGGTTTTGATGAGTGCATCGATTCGGCGTGCATGCAGGCGGTAGCTGGCCCGGTTGACGATCAGCACCGCCTGCGATTCAAGAATGGTGCGGAGTTCGACCAAATCGTTTTCACGCAAGGTTTCAGCGGTCTCCACCAGATCGACGATGAGATCGGCCAAATTGACCAGTGGCCCGAGTTCGACCGAGCCATTGAGGACAATGAGTTCCGCCGAGATACCCCGTTGGCGAAAATAATCCTCGGTCAGGCGCGGGAATGTGGTAGCCACGCGTGGGTAGACATCGAGTCTAAGAGGTCGGTGCAAACGCTCGGCAGGTCCGGCAACCGCAAGACGACAGTATCCGAAAGGTAAAAGTAAGGGCTCGTAAACATCTGCCCCTCGCTCTCGTAGCACATCCAGTCCAGCGATGCCGATATCAGTTGTCCCCTGTTCCACAAAAATCGGCACATCCTTGGGTTTGGCCATGACGTAATTCAGGCTACCGTCCCTGCTGTTCAGGACGAGTTTGCGACCATTTTCTGTGGCAGGTAGAGACCAACCTGCCCGGTCAATCCAGGTCAGAGCATGGTCAGTAAGGCGTCCTTTGGGGAGAGCGATGGTTAGCATTTTTGGGGGCCGGAGGCCGGAGGTCGGAAGTCAGAGGTCGGAGGTCTGGGATCAGAGGCTTGTGATGAGCGGAGCCGAAGTATCGGAGGTCGGGAGTGAGTTTGCGTTACGGTAGCTATTTGTCTACTTGAGTGCAAATCGATCAATTATGGTTTGAAGCCAGGCGCTGGTGGGCAAGATCATTTGATCACTGGCTGAGGTGAGTGTGATTGAGTCATCGCAGTTACACCTAAGCTTCAGAGTGGTGGCGTTGGCTGGCTCAGGGCCCAACGCCATGGCCACGACAAGGCCTTGGCCGCGTGCTTGTTGGGCGAGTTGGGCATAGCCCCCACACTCGCATGCAGAGATAAGGAGATCGCTGGCAGGTTCGGCGTCTGCACCAGATTGGCGCTGGCGGGCGAGAAGAATGCGATCGAGATAAAAAGCACAACCGACCGCTGGCCGCGAGGGGCCGAAATGCCCAATGAGGTTGTCATAGCGACCACCATTTACAATCGAGAAGCCCATGTTTGGGGTATAGGCTTTGAATGTGATGCCTGTGTAGTAATCCATACCCCGGACATCGGCGAGATCGATATCAAATTGATCGAGAACACCATAATGGTTCAGGCGGACAATCACTTCTCGCAGCCCGGCCACAGCATCTGCCATTTTTTCGTTACGAGCCAATACATCGGCTCGGACCAGTGCATCGGTCGAACGGGTATCGCTCAGATCCAATAGGCTTGTCAGTGTCCGGCGATCTTCGGCATCTAGTTTAAGTCTTGCCAGAAGAGCGGCCAAATTGTCGTAGCTTTTGCGATCGAGCGCTGTTTGCAATTCCCGCAAATCTCCTGGTTCCAGTTTAAGATGCTCGACCAAACCATGGAAATAGCCGAGATGGCCCAGGGTGAGACGGTATTCTGGTAAGGCCAAGGTTTTTAGCGATTGTGCTGCAAATGCCAGTACTTCAGCATCGGCATCATTGCTGCGGGCGCCGATAAGTTCGATGCCCGCTTGCCAGAACTCGCGTTGTCGTCCGGCCTGGGGTTCTTCATAACGGAAGGCGGGTCCCACATAAAAAAACCGCTGTGGTAGAGGTTGATCATAGAGTTTTGAACCGGCCAGACGCGCTGTGGGTATGGTCAGATCGGGGCGCAAGGCGAGGGCTCGTCCATCTCTATCCAGGAAACGGTAGAGTTCTGCGGCCAGCTGATCGCCGGCCTCAGCTGCCAGTGTTTCGGCATATTCGAAGATGGGCGGGATCACTTCGACATACGCCCAGCCACGCGCCAAGTCACGCAAGGCGGTTTCGGCCTCGCGCCTGCCAACTGCGGCGGCGCCGAAAAAATCGGCCACGCCGCGGGGAATGGCGGGCGGATTTGAAGAATTGGGGAGGTTGAAGATGGGAGACATGTGTGGTCGGGCAATAAAAAAGACTAGCGGGTTTCGCTAGTCTTGGGGCGAGCGCAGCCTGAGCGCCCTTGCATGGCCGCTCTCACCCTATCAGTGATGATGATGTTAATACGATTGCAATTGTCCGTAGAAATATCATGGTGGCGAAAACTATACCAGGGGATAGGGTAACTGTCAAAATGAAGGTCAAGCTGTTATTGTTATGGGTGTGTCCTAGATGAGTTATTGGCGGCTCAATGTGCACCGTTCTTTAGCCAGATTGTTAATAAGGTCCTCCCAGAAAGCCTTGGGCTGAGCAGGAAAGGACATTAGGAAATATTAAATAGCGATTGGATAAATTATTAACTGTTTATGTAGGACGCAGCCGTACGGCGTTTGAGTGCTAAGAACAACGTGCTTGGGACTGAGAGATCGTTTCCCTGCGAGACTCGACCGTCATTCTGTTCTAAGCCCTTATCACTGTGGCGTTGATATAGAGCAGTTCCATTAACAATTATCTATTGATTATTCGTTATTAATTATTTGACTGATGCTTTTCGAGCAGTAGCCATGCAGGTTCGTCTGCTCCCAACTCGTTTAGGCACACCCTATTGTTATGATGCGAGCAAGGTAGAATGATCCTATGGATTTACCTCCAGCCAGTGTAAAAGGCACGTATGTGCTGTTTTTTGAACTAAAAACGCCACTAATGGTCCAAGCCGGGCGGTTGGACGATGGCTTGTTGCCGGCGGGATTTATAGTCTATGTAGGGTCGGCGTTTGGGCCTGGGGGATTGCGGGCTCGTATAGCACGCCATCTACGCCAGGTCAAACGCAAACATTGGCATGTAGACTGGCTGACCGTGGTTCAGCCGCCGCTTGCCTGGTTTATCGATACGGGTCACGGGCATCGAGAATGTGAATGGTCGCAGGTCCTAGCCGCTCAGAGATTGGCCACGATTCCAATACCAGGTTTTGGGGCAAGCGATTGTCAAAATGGATGTCGCTCCCATCTCATTGCTTTTCCGCCCCACGCCCAACCCGAGCTCTCCTTGTGGCTCAAATAGCTTGTTTGTTCCCGACCGGATCGTTGGCCCCACCGCCACTGTGGCTGTTGTACTTCAGCTCTATCCACACTGATCAGTCACACTACAGCGTTTCTGTGGCTGGCATACAAAACCCAGGTGTTCGTCTACCATGAGGGCGAATCGCCTCACGCATACCATGGAGGTGGCTCAACTGGGGCGAACCATGGCCCGCTCCTTGGTCGCAAATGAAGATCTGATAGAAGCGATCTGCCTGGCCCATGATCTGGGGCGCCCGGCCTTCGGGCGCACGGGCGAGCACAGGCTGCAGGTACAACTTTTGTGGTGTTTCGATGTGCCTCGTTTACTGGCGAATGCGGCCAATAAGCTCGATTTCGGCGTATTGAATGATGGGCAAGTCACCGCTCAGAGGGCCAAAATCTACTCTTCGCACCCGGCCATGAATCTCTAAACGTTCGGTCTTAAGATGAATCTGAGCATTGGGTTCCAATGGTACGATTTTCTTGCTATCTCCACCTGTCAATTTACTCATCAATTCATCGTCGTCAAAGGCTTCAGTGGGTACCAGCACCGCTGAAACCGTGTGGATGTCGCTCTTATCAAACAGCCAGACTTCGAGTGACAGTACCTGCTCGGTGTTATCTGGAGCCATTTTATCAGCTGCCATACCATATTCACCGAGGTACGTTTCTCGCTCTTCGATGGATTCAACAACGTTATAGTCTGCCGTGCCATCAAAATCGAATCGAAGGAATGCTTGTTCGGTATCAGGAGGCTCGCCGGTCGCTCTATGGACGGGTGCTTGCAGAGGCGAGTACGGATCGCTCAGTGGCGCAGAGCTCTCATCTGAATCAGTAGTTGTATTTGTCTCGCCAAATGCACTTGCTTCTGGGGTCTCGGTTGATTGCCAGGGAGGGGGCTCCTCTTCATGTGACTGATCGATCCTGGCGAATTTGGGGGGCGACACCGAATAATCGTCGACAGGCGGAGCAGATGCCTCGACCGTCGAGAGTGGGCTCCCCAAGACAATTGGCTCGGGGCCTTCATCGCTCGTTCCTAAATCATAGACAGCGTCGTCAGCTTCGGTAGCCCTTTGATCACCCTCCGGGCCCTTGTCCTCAGCCTCTGATCGAGGTTGCAGCCGTGTGCGGCGAGCGCGTTTTAACGGATTCAGCCGTCTCCACACAATAATCAAGGCAGCAACGGCCAGCACAGCTACAATCACGTACAACAGCAATCTGCCGAGTGTTGTAAGACGTTCATCCGCTTGTCCCACAGACTGCACGGTCTGAGCACCAGATAACTGGCCTGTTTCTGTAAGGCGCAGGTCTGTGGCCAGGTTGCGCATGTACTGGGCGCTGGCCGGCTTGGCGGATTGCAATGCATTGGCGCGATTATGCAAAAGTGGCCCCAGATCTTCCTGGTTCCAGTATCGAAGCCGCATAGCCGCGTCTTGAATATCAGCGGTCGTGGCGTAGCTTTCGGCGGCCATGAGCAAGTAAGCATCTAAAACGTCTGTTCTCAGCTCATTTGGGTACACTTCTGTATATTCCACCGGCGCCAGCCACCAACCAAGGACAAACCAGCCCAGCAGAAGTCCGGCAAAAAACATGGCAAGGTAACGAACCGTATTGCTACGATTAACAGGGATACGCGCAACAGATGCACTATGTTTTTTTGGGTTATCAGCGTCTACAGACATTGGCGATTTCCTGACGACTCCTACTGAACCTGCAAGTGAACGATGTTAAGCGCTTACGAAAAATGATCGACAACTTATGGTCGATGTGTGTGGCAAGTGGCACGTTGCAAGTTCAACCTAGTCAGCAACCAAACTCGCACCTGCGACCTGCTATGTGTCCAGCGCGGCCTGGTTTTCTCAGCGCAGTCTGGGATCAATTGCTAGGAACTTTGGACAGAATGGCATGCGGAATTACATCCTGAATTGGCGGCGGTAGGATTCCGCATGGTATTAGATTCTCGATCCTAGACAGTTTAACGCTGAAATCTCTGCTCAACAAGCATCAGGTGCTGTTGCGTTCTACAGGGCCAATGCCGCTATCCGCTAATCCGTATCATTTGATAGAGTAGCGTCTTGGGAATGTTTGGCGCGAGGATGGGCGTGTTTGACGACACCACGTAAATGGTTAAGTGTTACCTGGGTATAAAGTGTCGTTGTCTGGGGGCTCTCATGCCCGAGCAATTCTTGCACGGTCCGTAAGTCAGCACCTCCTTCGAGGAGATGCGTGGCGAAAGAATGACGCAATGTGTGTGGAGTGACACGGCGCGGTAGATCCACCTCTTTCACATACTTGGCCAAGATATTGCTAACAGTTTTGGCAGAACTGATGGGGCGTCCGAAACGATTGAGAAACAGGCTATCGGGCGGGCGACTCTGTTCAGCCTTTGCCTTGGCGAGTAGCTGGGCTCTGGCCACCTCCAGATAACGACGCAGAGCCAGGGTAGCCGGTTCGCCCACTAAGGCAACACGTTCTTTGCTGCCTTTCCCCCAGACGCGCAAGCGTCGCTCCGACAAATTCACATCCCCAATCTTTAGCGCCAACAATTCGCCGCGGCGCAAACCACCGCTGTACAGCACCTCTAGCATTGCAGAATCACGCATGCCCAATAGTTTGCTCACATCGGGCGCACTCAGCAGATCGAACACCTGCTCGACGGTAAGGTATTCTGGCAATGTCCGAGGTTGTCTTGGCGTGCGCACCCGCCCGGCGATATTCTCTTCGACCAGCCCTTCCCTAACCAGGAAACGGAAACAAGACCGTAATTCATAGAGGCGGCGCGCCACAGATGCCGGATGATACGACGCCCGATTCAAAGATATCAACCAGGAACGTATCAGGGCTGTCTCTACATCAATCCAACGTCTCACACCCCGATCAGCGGCGAAGTTAATAAACTCACCGATTTCGGCGCCATAGTTACGAATTGTATAAGGTGATGCGCCGCGCTCCGTGTCTAGATAGAGCAAGAAACGCTTCAGTTCATTATGCACTGGTGGTGTTAGGTGGGGGAAAGTTATTATGTAATGCTGATAAGCTTCTCGGCTTCCTCTAAAGGCATGCTGTAACCGCAGGTATCGTCTGCACACTTCGCGCGCTTGCCCGCCTTGGTCAATATACTCTTCTGGCATTGCGGGCAGGTCACATTCATGGGCTCATTCCATGAGACGAAGTCACAATCAGGCCAATTGTCGCATCCATAGAAAATTCGCCCTTTCCGGCTTCTTTTTTGGGTGATATGCCCACCATCCTTCGGGCAAAGGACACCAGTGTCGATTACAATCTGTCGCGTATATTTGCAGTCAGGGTAATTGGAGCAGCCAATAAAATCACCATAACGGCCGGCCCGCTTCAGCAGATCATTGCCACAAAGAGGGCAAGCCTCACCGATTTTTTCGGGTTCAACCTGGTGGCGTACCATCGTGGCGCCGGCTGCTTCCACAGCTTGCTCGAAGGGGATGTAGAATTCACGTAAAACCTGCACCCAGTCCTCTTCGCCGTTGGCGATGCGATCCAGATCATTCTCCATGTGTGCTGTGAAATCGACGTCGATGTAGCGACCAAAGTGCTCTACCAACTTGTCGTTGACGATAAAACCCAACTCATGGGGATGCAATCGTTTAGATTTTCGTTCCACATAGCCTCGATCCAAAATCGTCGAGATAATGCTGGCATAGGTAGAGGGTCTGCCAATGCCATACTGTTCCAAAGCTCTGACCAGAGTAGCTTCGGTGAAGCGTGGCGGAGGCTGTGTGAAATGCTGATCAGGCAACAGTTTCAAGAGATCGAGTAATTCAGCAACGGTCAGTGGCGGGAAGCGAACGTTCAAATCATCTTCTGAGGTGTCGTCCTCGGAGCGAGTTTCTTCATAGACCTTGAGAAAACCGGCAAAACGGATCGAGGAACCTGAGGCACGGAACAAATAGGGATTTTTCCCTGTGACAGGGCCAGCCAACACCTCAACAGTCAACGTATTATAGATGGCAGCGGCCATCTGGCTGGCGACAAAGCGCTGCCAGATAAGACGGTAGAGCCGGTGTTGATCTTCGTTCAGATATTGCTTGATACTGCTGGGCGTTCGCAATACTGAGGTTGGGCGTATAGCCTCATGCGCTTCCTGGGCCGAGCGTGCCTTTGTGCGATAGGTGGGCGGTTTGGTGGGAAGGTACTTGGCCCCATACTGACCTTCTACGTAGGCACGCGCCTCTGCCTGTGCCTCCGAAGAGACGTTCATGCTATCGGTACGCATATAGGTGATCAGACCTACAGCACCTTGCTCTCCCAGATTGACACCTTCATACAGCGCTTGAGCGACTCGCATGGTGCGTCTGGCGTTGTAATTGATGCGACGCGAGGCTTCTTGCTGCAATGTGCTGGTGGTAAAGGGCGCAGAAGGCTTGCGAACGCGCTCACCCCGTTGCACCTTGCTAACTTCATAGGTCGCCCCTTCCAGATTATCGATGCCGGCAGTTACACCTATTACTTTAATGCCAAGATGTTTACCGGAGGTGGGAATAACGACCAATTCCACTCGTTACAACTTACCGCTTTCTTTTTCCCAACGGCCTATGGCGAAGTGAACCTAACCCCGCCACCTGTCATTCCTATCGATCAGGGAAACGATACACCACTCAAGGAATAATAGAGTATTAGTCGCTATGAAAGAGATCAGGCTGCCAAAACTTATGAATCAGATCTGTAATAAATTTACAGCACTCTTTTTTTCTGTAATGGTCTGCCTTCTGAGCTACCCCCTGGAAACTGCTGTTGCTCAGATGAGCTCTGCTAATTTCAAAATGAGCAGCTACACTCTGTCCGGTGGTGGCGGTGCAAGTGACGACAGTAATCATTCTCTGATCGGGACATTGACTACAACCGGGGGACATCTGATGGCAGCCGATAACCGAGCTGCCTACAATGGTCTGATCAGTACCACGCTTGGTTTAGGCGGAAAATTACTCGCTTTCTACACCACTAAAGTCGAAGATACTGTTCTGTTCGAACCAAAACGACTCGCTGTTAGCTATGGTGGTAACTCCGGCCCAACCTCTGGAACCTTCTACTACCGCAAAGGTGGCAGAGATAGCTACACCAGTATCAATCTAACTCCCATCGAAGGGGACAGCTTGATTATCGATGTCCCTGTGGATCTCATTGGGATCAGCGGTCTGGAGTTTTATTTCGTTATCAACCGAGGTTCTGAAATGATCCGTCTCGCCCAACCCGACTCCCCTTATGTCTGGGTTAGCAGATTTAATAATGAACAGGGACAGAGTCCTTCGACCACCCGCGCTGGTAGCTACCGGATGATATCGCTGCCGATTAATATCGAAGGCTCCAATCAGGTCGAAGCGGTCTTCGAAGATGATTTAGGAACTGCCGATCCTTCGGTTTGGCGACTGGGGAGCTATACTACTCATCTCGATTCTGTTATAGAATATCCGAATTCATCACCTGCGATACCAGTACAGGGGTATTGGCTGATAACCAAAGAGCCTGCCACCTATGGTGCAGCCGGAACTTCAGTGAGACCTACCGTTAAGATAAACTCAGTCTGGTATTACCCAATGGATATCATAAGAGGATGGAACCAGATCGCCAATCCCTTTCCGTTTGATATCAAATGGGAGGATGTACTTTTTGATCACAATGGGAATCTGTTAGGCCATGACTCGACCACCAACATCTTCTGGTACGCCGGAGCAGGCTACTCTACCCCAAAAATTATGCTCGCCTGGCAGGGATTTTATTTCTTCACCTGGGAAAATAATCTGACACTATATCTCCCATACCAAAGTTTCGGAATTGATAATGCAAGATCGCCTAAACAACTTGTAGCATCAGACAATTATGCATGGTCGCTAAAGCTCCAGCTATTTAGAGATCGCCTCGCTTCACAACCATGCCTGCTGGCTGTTCACCCGAAGGCTCAGGCGGGTTACGACAAGTTTGATCAACCTATGCCCCCCCCGCCGCCGGGCTACCCTACCATTGGCACTAAACTCGCCAATGATAATGATTTCCTATGGGCTCATAACATTCAAAGTCCGAACGATACCCTCTCTATCTGGCCGACGATCTTCGGGGCAGGTCTTAATCGTAAGCTCAATATAAGCGGCCTGTCTGATCTACCTGATGCGATGCAGGCGATGCTGATTCTGGATATTGGTGCTGTAATAAAAATCAATCGAGATACAATGATTTCTCTGCCTGATGACTCGCACTTCGCTGATCTGATAATTGGCGGCCAAAAGATAATCGATGAGTTAGCCGAAGAGGCTCTGCCCGATGACTATACTCTTGCAAAAAATTTCCCCAACCCGTTCAACA
>PIVW01001335.1 GCA_003353825.1 Chloroflexota bacterium | reverse complement strand
TATACATGGGAAGATGCTCCTGCAAAGTTGGTTTTTGTACCCTTACTTTGCCACATATGGGGCATCTTCGTCATCTCTGTCTCTCTATTCGGTTTTCAAGGTGCGAAATATAGGCTAAGGGAAGAAGATTGCCAGCCGCCGTCGTAATTGTACTAACAGTGCTGTCTTGTCCCAAACCGATCGCGAAAGGGCTGAATTGGATAAACGTATCCCCAGCTATGGTATCGGCACTAAGGGTGGCTACATATCCGACACCGCTTGCGATATTCTCAACAGGGTTGATGGCTCCGTAATAAATCGCTAAAGCTCCCCCATCTCCAATCGGCGCTGGGCCATCTACAATCGCAATGCCACCTTCTACCACAGCGCCTGCGGCGCTTAGACCCAGCGCGACAGTATCTGCAATAACGGCAGTCGTATTAAGCGTATCTACCCAAAGCTGCTGCTGCTCGGACAATTGATTTGACGATTTTGGTTCAGGAGACACTTCGACATGATCATTAATCCACACAACGTAACGATAAGCCCGTGATGCCAATCTCTGAACTGTGTACCAGGGATCTGGCCAATGACCCGTAGGATCTGCATAATTAATGGGATTATTTCGGGTATATGAGTACCTGTTGAGCGACTGTGGATTCCCAGGCTCCGGCACAATCGTATCCGCCTGCGCGAACCTGGCCAAGACCGGGTCGTAGTATCTTGCATTATAGTAGTACAAACCAATGGCGTCGTCAAAGC
>PIVW01000131.1 GCA_003353825.1 Chloroflexota bacterium | reverse complement strand
AAGCAGGAGGAGATACGGAGTTAGATTTGGACCGCTTCTATGGCATGATGCAAGTATTTGCCAGCACGCTACCAAATACTTATGGCGAAGCAGGAGTTTCCTTATTCCAACAATGGAAGTCAGTGTCGGCGCTAGTATTTATTAGTAAAAGCATAAAGGATACACCCTCGAAGATTGGTCTTGTAAGTGGCGACATTCCAGGTATTCAACGCACCATTAACCTGGTGACCTCTAAGGGTGCTGCCAAGGCGATGCGCGGACGGTCCTCTTTCATCCAATTTCTCGGCGATGCTCTGGTATTGCGACTGTTGAGTGAACTTCAATTGAGCCAAGCGAACGTGATTTACGATGCCGGTGGTAATTTTCTTCTACTGACTCCGTGGGGACAGACCATTCAGGAGAGTATAAGGAATGTTGCGTTGGATGTAAACCGGATTTTGTTGAAGGGTATCGACATGGATAGCGGCCGGTTTGATGGCTTCCATGGAGATCTTGCGGTGGCATTGGCCGGAATCGAAATACCTCTGGAAGCACTATCGTCCACCTCACCATCGGTTCAAGATGCTACTGGACAGATGACCTCGTTATGGCAATTGTACGAGAAATCAATCAAAGATGCCGTGGCCGAGTTGAAATTCAGACCGTTTGGAGATTTGGCGATAGAAGATGACGATGGCTGGAAGATGCTATTTCAGCAGGAAGCTTCAGAGACCGATGATTTTTGTGCAGTTTGCCGACGACAAAGGCGCTCTGATGAAACTTTTGATGCACTCGATCAGGATATATCCGAGGGTATTTCCATTCGCTCTAACAAGATTTGCCCTGAGTGCATGGGCTTCAACCAACTCGCCAACGCCCTGGGGCACAGAGGTGCCAGGCTACTGTTGGGAAAAGAGAGTCCCACTGAAGTAAGCGCTTGGCAGAGGTGTTTGCATGCTGTAAGCGGTGGCTGGTGGTATTGCATTGGAGAAGCCCATGAACGCGGCGAAGTTACAGTGTCATTGGATCTCGGCGGATTTCCGCAGGAGGGCGTAGATGCTCAACGACTGGTGGCGCACACGACGCCAATGGACGGGCGCACCATTAAGCCGAACGATCAGTTGGCAGCAGCCAGCGAGGGCGGGCTAAAGCGCCTGGGCGTATTACGCATGGACGTTGATGACCTGGGCCTTCTTCTCGTCAAAGGCTTGCCGAAGCGAACTCTCGCGCAGACGAGTGAGATTAGCCAGACGGTTGAGCGATTTTTTGCCGGTTGGCTACCTTACGTCTGCGGGCGTCTCGACAAAGGAGAGGGCTGGTTTTATGTACTGTTCGCAGGCGGTGATGACCTGTTCATTACCGGTCCATGGTCGGCAATGACAGAATTGGCACGTGCTATATATGATGATTTCAATGACTACACCGGCATGCACCCGGCCATTCACCTGTCGGCTGGCATTGCTGTCGTAGGCGAGAAGTCGCCCCTGCATACCGCTGCGAATGAAGCGCTCGAAGCGCTCGAAGTTGCCAAACACTTTGAGGCTCAGGAAAACGTAGTCACCAAAGATGCTATCACTTTCCTGGGAGCGTCCTATCGCTGGCATGACTTCAAAGAGGTAGAGGGATTTAAGGATCTGCTAGTCTCTTTGGTGGATGAAAGGGGTAAGAATTTGCCCAAAAGTGTGCTGACAACCTTGATGGCCATCGCCCGGCGTTACTACAAGGACCATGAAGTTGACAATAGAACGGGCCGAGCCATAGGCGCTGATGGCATATACGAGTACAGCGATGGTCGTAAAGCAAGGTTGTTCTATGGCCCGTGGATGTGGAAACAAGCCTATTCATTATTCCGTATTGGCAAGCAACGAAATGCGTCAGTCGAAATGGCGGAGCTGGAAAGAAACTTGCTATCAGGCAGGATAACCGACCTAGGCCTAGCTGCACGCTGGGCGCAATGGCTCACACGACAGGAGAGATAATCATGGCACAAAAGATCAGCAATCAAGATGTTCGCAAGATTCTTGATGGTGACCCCATCCTTCTCGTTAACGAAGCTGAACGGTTCGGGAAGGAGTTGGCGAGAACAAAACTATCGAAAAGTCAGATGCGTAATGCTTACGGTACAGTGCGTCGTATCGAGGCTACATGGCAAGCGGACGGTGATCAGAAGCTGATACGAGATCAGCTTCGGAATGTGCTGTTGCTGAAGCCTCGTCTGGCCTATCAAGCCAAACGAAAGGATGAGGTGCGTCCTTTGGCAGATGTGTTGTCCGATGCAATTGACTACATCGCTGCCGATAGGTCCGTTGTGGTGCAAAGTGATCGCTTTCAACGTTTCGTTGAACTATTTGAGGCAATCATCGCTTATCACACTTCTTACGGTGGAAAGAACTAGGAGACTATCATGACTAACAGTACCGAAGATCGCAGAGTAACACTGCATGGCCGAGTCATCATCCAGGCCGACATCAAGGCTGTGACCGGATTGCATATCGGTGGCGCGTCCGGCGCCCTGGAAATCGGCGGCGTGGATTCTCCCGTGATTCGCGACCCACTAACCAATCGACCCTATATCCCTGGCTCCAGTCTGCGCGGGAAAATGCGTAGCTTAAGCGAACGTGTACACGGTAAGTTACAAAACTTCCCGGTTGGTAAAGGGGTCTACATCCATACCTGCCAGTCAAAGGGCTTAACCGTACCGGTCTATCACGCCCAATTTAAAGTGTGCCCAGTTTGCTCGGTGTTCGGCGTGACAGGTGACGAGCCAGTACCACACCCCACCAGCCTGATTGTGCGTGATGTATCGCTCAGCGATGCCAGCGCCGAGGCCCTGGAGAAGGCACAGACAGACTTCCCGTTCACAGAAATCAAGTGGGAAGCCACAATCGATCGCGTAACCTCCGCTGCCACGCCCCGTCAGATTGAACGTGTGCCTGCGGGGTCTATCTTTGAAGGCTTCGAATTGGTCTATGGCATTTACGATGTCAGCGGACGCGACCACTTCAAGCAGGTGCTTAAAGCGATGCAGTTGGTCGAAGAAGACTACCTTGGCGGGCTTGGTTCCCGTGGCGGAGGGAAAGTTGAATTTACGATCAAGTCGGTCTATGCTCGTGTTGGCGAATCTTATGAGCGTGTGGACTTTGATTTGGTTGATAGCGGCTTGACCGACAGTCAGGCAGGTGAAATCGCCGACTGGACACGCTCGACATTTGCCCATGTCACCCATTAGGAGGCGGTCATGACTCGTTATACACGCGTCCGGTTACGGCCACTCAGCCCATTTCATTTCGGTGGTAGGGGTGTCGGCATGGAGCGCAGTGATGTAAGCTTGCCTGCTGACAGCCTGTTTTCGGCCCTATGCTTGATGATTGCTGAACACGCTGGTGAGACGACCCTGGTTGAACTTTTGACCAAATTCAAGGCTGCGACTATGTCAAGTGAGGTGCCGTTCCGTCTTACATCACTGATGCCCTATGCAGCCGAGGTCTTCTTTCTGCCATACCCCTCCGTTGGCGCGTTGCACGTACCGAATGCCGATGATATGCGCCAACGTAAGAATCTCAAAAGAATAGATTGGGTGTCAGAGTACGTGTTTCGTGCTATTGTACAGGCGGAAATACCCCATGAAGCTCTTGATGACGCAGGCCATCTGATCACGATTCACGGCGGCAAGATTTGGCTGACGCAGAAAGAATATGCTGCGCTTCTGGATTTCGAAGCCATTGATCTTGCAACGCAAAGAATTGTAAAATCTGTGTTGTGGCGTAACGGTCCCCGAACTCGTGTTACGGTGGATCGTCAATCGCAGGCCGGTACCGTATTTGCTATCGGCAGCACGCATTTCAATTCGACGAAGCAAGTAGTGGCCGGGCTTTACACGGTCATAGAATGGCTGGATGCCGATTTAGCAACGCAGGAGTTGGTCAAGAACGCTTTCAGGCGTTTGGGTGATTCCGGTATCGGCGGTGAACGCAGCTACGGCTACGGGCACTTCGTTCCAAAATTCGAGGCCATGGAAGAATGGGCAATCAGCGCTAACTCCGGCTGTTATTTCACCACGCTTGCACCCTACCATCCTCGTTCTGAAGAGAAGGTGGTTTTAGGCAAGGGTGCCCGTTACGAAATCGTTCTTCGTCGAGGTTGGCTCAGCCTAGCAGGATATCAGAACCTGCGTCGGGCTTCTGTACGGATGGTGGGAGACGGTAGTGTGCTATGTTGGCCGGACACTATTGAGCCATTTGGTGATATCGTCGATTTAACGCCAAAGCGATTGCTTGTAGAAACCGATATTTCGGTTTTCCGCTATGGTCTGGCATTTCCAGTCCGGGTGGCCAACGCCGCGGTAATCCAAGAGGAGTCGTCTCATGATAACACGTAATTTCACGGCGCATATCGAAGCGGTGAGTGATATCCATATTGGCACCGGCACGGAATTGACGCGTGACATCGACTGGATTGCCCCTGGGGATGGTTTTGTGTATTTTGCAAACAGTAACCGGTTACTGGATGAAGTGTTCGTACGTGCAGAAGCAGATGGTAAAAATATGCGTCAGGTTGCGGATTTGCTTGTCGGCAGCACCCTGGCTTCGCTGCGCGAAATGGACTGGTTGACACATGAGGATTTTGGACAGGAGCATCCAATGTTTCGATATCGTCTAAAGGGGAATCCCGCCACCATCGCCATCCGTGAACAGATCAAAGATGTGCATGGGCGACCTTATTTGCCCGGTTCCAGCCTGAAGGGCGCCCTGCGGACAGCTCTGGCGGTATTGGCGGCAGATGAGCGAAAGCCCGATCTTAAGCGAATAGGTAATAGCCGAACCTGGGCCGCCCAGCCTATCGAGAGCTACCTCTTTGGTAAGGATCCCAATCACGATCTCTTGCGCGCTTTGCAAGTGGCGGATAGTGCAGCTGTTTCTTCAGGCAATCTGGGTTTGAGGAGAGTTCATATTTACCCAAGCGCCGGCCGTAGCTATCGTGGCCGCAGTCGAGGTCTGGATGTCGATGTGGAAGTACTTAGAAAAGGGACTGTTTTAGATATACCTATCCACATTCCCACTGAATTGTTTGAATACAGGCAAACTGATTTCGATAGACGGCGTCTTACAGAGTTGCGTCACTGGCAGGATGGTATCATGTGGTTAGAGCAATTAGCTAAAGCTGGTAAAATGTATGCGAAGTCCGTGCTCGAAGATGAGTATTATTTTTACAAAGACCGCCAAGATGTACCGGATGCCATCTATTTTGTACACGATACCATCGACCTGTTCAGTAAGCTGGATGCGAACCAGTTCTTACTGGTGTTAGGCTGGGGAGGCGGCTGGCACACCAAGACATTGAATCAATACCTCAAGGCTGATCCCAAAGCCTTCGACAGTATTGTCAGCCGTTATCGCCTGAATCCGACCGGGACACATAAGCCCGGTGATCCTTTCCCTAAGAGCCGTCATTTGGTGCGGAAGCCTAATGGCAAACCAGGTGAACCGCTCGGTTGGGTTAAAGTAACTTTGCTCGAGCGCTAATCATGAAACTACTCACCTTCCTGGGCGCAACCGACGCCTATGTGACAATCTATTGCATGTCCGACAGCCATATCGAATACACTGAGCCCTTCTGTGGGGTTGCCTTGGCCCTCCAGGAGATCCACATCAAACGCAAATGATTATGGAGGATAGAACATGAAACAAGCTCAAGATGAACGACCGGTGATGATTGCACTGACAGGAGGCAGGTCTACACCTGTGATTCTGGGGGCGCTGGCCATCCTCCCAAGAGCAATTGAGTATGTGAATTCACTTGATGAAACGTATAGAGAGCAGGATATCCGCACAGCATTGGCATCGATGGCAGATCTGGAGACGACAACACTCGGTTTGGATGTCGATGCCTTCAACATGCAAGCGACACATGATGCATGTCGTGAACTGGTTGACCGTCACCCAGGAGCTGCAGTCGTGATCAATCTTTCAGGTGGTACGAAAGTGATGGCACTGGGCGCTTATGCTTACGCGAATGATCAGCAGATTCCGGCTTTTTACGTCAATACAAATGACCAGCGGGTTCTCGATCTGACGACGAATAAGTCATTTCCGATGCCACCTTTGGATGTAGAGACATATATGGCCTGCTTTGGTCGTTCGCCACAGTGGACGTTTGATGCGCATGCGCTCTCTATTTCATTGGACGAAGCCAGAGGACTGGCAGCACAGTTCGTGACGATTGGCTCGCCCGCTTTAACTGTGTTGGAGAGAATCCGTAGTCATGACAAGGGAAAAGGACGCCGCACGTGTACGATAAAAAGGTATCAACCATCGACTGAGGAGAATGAAGTTTGGGAGACTCTAGTCAAAGCCGGGACGCTCGCTAGAACGGAACATAACACGCATGGTTTTCGCTTCACGATTCCTTCAGACGGAGATGCCGGTTTCTTAAAAGGTCAATGGTTGGAGATATTTGTGTGGGATCAGGCCAAACAACAACAAGATAAGACTGGCCGTTCGCTTTTCGATAGTACGGAGTTTGGTTTTGATATCCCCTCCAATGAGACCGGAGCCAGAAAGGAGATCGATGTCGGTTTGATGGTCGGTGGACAGATGATCCACTGCTCATGTAAGTCAGGGAGTGCCAAGGTATGGTCCACCACTTTTCTCGACGAACTCCGGTCTGTGAGTTCACTGATAGGCGGTCGCTTTTGTTCGCGTGTCTTTATCACAACCTGCACTCCTCCGTCCGAGGGAGATGGCGGATTCGTCGATTATAAACGGTTTATGCATCAGGCGAAGGACCGTGAGATCGCCGTCATAGCAGGGGATCAACTGTATGATGTTGGACAGTTGCTGGCAGAGGAAGCACTGAAACCTACCTTCTGGCGTGTGTGATGTTCAGATATTTTCATATCAAGGAACAGAATACGATGATCCTCCTCAACTTCCCCACACCATCACCCCCTCTCCCTATCTGATCTCCCTCAACAGCTCCTCTTTGGCGATTCCCAGATGTGAAGCAACGTCTTGGAGAATTCGATTCAGTGTTCCCACTCTCAGGTCAGCATGACGAGAAATCGTAATACAGCCGGATCAAGCGCGGACGATCATCCGCTTTAAAATGGCAGGCCACGGCATCCCTGATCATCGCTCGCAGGTCTTCCAGCGTATCAGCGTCTGTGTAAATACTGTGGTCTAGTGCTTCAGCCTCGTAGCCGCCTTCCGGCGATTCATGTACTGAAAAAAAGGATCTCATTTAACATTGTCGTAATAGCTCCTCAAAGGGAATCGCATGCTTCGCATGCCAGTACAGCACGCTTCAGAAGGTGATTTCAACCATGATTCTGCTTAACTTCTCACACCCCATCACAGATTCGCAGAAAGCCCAGATTGAGGTCCTTGTCGGTCAGCCTATTTCCAGAACTATCGGAGAACTCGCCAAGTTTGATGTAGCAGTGCCTTTCGCCAAGCAGGTGCGCGATCTGCTGGATCGGGTCGAGTTAAGCGCTGAGCAGTGGCAGACGACCTCTTTCGTATTGAATTTGCCCGGATTTGCCCCTGCGGCAGCTATTATGCTGGCCGATCTTCATGGCCGCACCGGCCACTTTCCTGCTATCATGCGTATTCGAGCGGTGGATGACGGTCCTGTTAGCCGCTACGATGTAGCTGAGATCGTCAATTTACAGACTATTCGAAACCAAAGGAGGGAGCTGCGATGAAAACCCGTCTGCTTGCTTTCTTCGATCCTGACCGTTCGATGGCGTTGTTCGTCATTGGCACGGCGGCGCTTACCGTCTTTAACACGGTGTTGTATGATACGATCAAGGAGAGCCTGGGATTGCTGGGCGCCTGGCTGTTTGCGCTAGCTCTTTTGACTATCGCTGTAGGGGTTGTTGTTTGGCAGACGATGCGATCACGAGGGCGAGGTCGTGTGAGTATCGCTGAAGAAGAGAAGCCGGACAAACGATCCGGGCTGATACTCCTTGTCAGTCCACATCCGGCTACGGCGGTGGCATCGATAAACTATCACCTGGAGACGTTGCAAGCCTGCTGGCTGGTTGCTTCTAGCGGATCTATGCAGACGGCCCAACAATTGCATGATAAGTATCAGGGTCGGATCGAGCACATCTTCTGGGGACCTGACTACGAAGTCGATCCCGATCAGGTCAATGATACTTATGAGATCGTATGCCGCATTTTCGATAAGGAAGCACCCAACTACCAGGTATTTGCCCGCCGCATCATTGCCGATATCACCGGCGGTCTCAAACCTATGACGGCAGGTATGTCCCTGGCCTGTTTGGCCAGAAATCGAGACATCCAATATATGAAAGCTCAGCGCGATGCAGCCGGGGAGCCGGATCGAACGATACCCCCAGAGCCGGTCAAGATAGATATCTCGTATCAGCGAAGTAACCTGTTTGACACATCATCCTGATTACTACACCTGCTCGCACGGCTTTTACATTGCCACTGGCGCCAGGATTGCTGTCACATGGATACCCACCATGACTCTCCTCTCCACCCATATCACCCTGACCCCACCGAACCTGCCCAACTGCCAGCCAACTGGACGCGGCACACGTGCAACCGGATACACACGATCCTGCTACTTTTGCAAAAGCCCTTCGATCTCCTTCAAGGCATCTTCAAGTGTGCGAATCTGTGAGGCGATAACACCCTGCGAAGTATGTGTGTGATGCGGATAGCTCGCCGATTCAGGATGATGTGGAGCATTATCCCAACCCTAAAGCAATTCACCTGCGGGCATAAGCCAATAATAGGAGTATTTGTGCAGTTGCCCTTACAACCATACCTCGTTGATATGCAAGCGTGAACCATCAACAAGATAGACAACAACCTTGAATTGTTGCACCGAACCGCTGAAACGATGTTCATAACGGGCAATTGTCAGGACAAGCTTTGTGCGAATTCGCAGCGTCTCCAGCATCACGCAGCCTTACTTTGTTGCAGACTGAGGATCAGCTTTTTCTTTTCTGCCACAACATTCGTCAAATAAAACCAATCATTGTAATCTTCATGCATTTCCAGCCCACTCAATTCCTGCAATCGATCATTCTCAAAACGGTCGAAGGTCATGCCATAGCGCCTTTCGAAGCGCTGAATCATTGCTTCGGCTTCAGCTATTTCGTTTTCAAGTTGCCGAGCCCTGGCAGACGCTGCCTCTCGCAGTCCGGCGCGAAATAATGCCTCCCGTTCTTCCTCCGGTAAGTCGATCAGGACGTCCGGCACATCAAGTATGATTTGCATTGTCATTGTCGTACTCCTTATCCGAGCAACTGCTAAGCCCACAAGCTGACATCGTCTTGACGTGCCTGTCCAGGGCCACACGAAATCCTGCTGAACCATGTTTAGTCTGAACAGTGACTTAGAAGAAAGTATACACTGCCATGATAATCCAGACAACAGCATCCAAATTGGCCTAGCCGCTCACCCGCTCACCCGCTCACTCTACCATGTCCCCACTCTCCACCCTCCTTACCCTGACGCCGGCCGAACCCGCCACCCTACCAGCCAATCTGGGCCGGGCTACCCATGCCTGGTTCCTGGATCGGATCACGGCCCATGATCGGGGGCTGGCAGAGCGCTTGCACGCGCCCAATCAGGAACGACCTTTTACGGTGTCGAATGTGTGGGGCGAGCGTTCGAGGGAGCAGAAGAGTGAGGAAGCGAGAGGGTGGGGGAGGGAGCGACAGTGGCAGGTGGGGCAGACCATGCATGTGCGGGTGAGCAGTTATGCCCCCGAGTTGACCGCCCTGCTGGCAGAACAGGTGTGGCCGCAACTGCCCGAGCGAGTGTCCCTGTTGGGGGCGCCGCTGCAAGTGCTGGAGATGACATCAGAAGCGACGGAAAATGTCTGGGCCGGACGTACGACCTTCGAGTCTATGGTGGCGGAGCATACCCTGCAGACCGATATACCGGCGCACGTGGCCTTGCGTTTTGCTTCGCCCACCCTGTTCAAGAGCAAGGGCGTGTTCATGCCTATACCTCTGCCCCGCCTGGTGTTCGAGGGCTTAGTGCGGCGTTGGAACGCCTTTTCTCCGATCCAGGTACATCCGGATGTGAGCCGCTATGCCGAGGAATGCCTTGTGGTCAGCAGCTACCACTTGCGCACCGAAACGGTGCGATTTGGCACTCAGGCTGAGCGGGGCGCCTTTCCCGGATGCGTGGGCGTGTGCCGCTATGCCATGACCAACAAAGATCGTTACTGGATGGGCCTCGTGCGCCTGCTGGCCGCCTTCTCGCTATACGCGGGCGTGGGCAAGCAGACGACCATGGGCCTGGGGCAGTGTCGCCTGCTCGACTGACATCGGCAAGGTCGATGCCCTCCCCGAACTCCGAACCTTAACAACTGCATATCAGTAGGCCAGTAGACCGGTAGGCCGGTAGACCGGGGTGTGTTGCCGGATTGGTTTGTGGCTGGAGTAGGGGCGTACCCTTGCGGTCGTCCCTACCCCTAACGCTAGGAGGTGAAGTATGCTCGAACAAGTGTTAGAGTGGGAGAATCTTTGCGATGCCTGGGTACGGGTGGCAGAGAACAAAGGGGCGCCGGGCGCAGATAAGTTGACGGTGCGCCGCTTTGCCCGGCACTGGCGAGAACATTTACGGCGCTTGCAAGAACTGGTCTGGCAGGGCCGCTACAGGCCAGGCCGATTGCGGCGGGTGGCGATCCCCAAAAAGAGTGGCGGAGAACGCCTGTTGCAGATACCCAACGTGGGCGACCGCGTACTGCAGCGGGCGGTTCTAAATGTGTTGGAACCCCTGTACGAGCGCCATTTCCTGGCGTGCAGTTACGGTTACCGGCCCGGCCGCGGCGTGCGTCAGGCTGTGGAAGCGCTTTTGGCCTATCGGGACCGGGGCCTGGTCTGGGTGCTGGACGCCGATATAGACGCCTGTTTCGACAGCCTGGACCATGCCCTGCTGAGAGGCTATCTCATGCAACAAATGAGTGACTACCGCTTGCTGGCCCTGATCGAGATCTGGCTGCGGGCGGGACGACGCAGTGTCAGACCTGACAAGGGTATTGCCATGGGCATGCCGATATCACCCCTGCTGTGTAATGTTTACCTGCACCATCTGGATGAGCCCCTGCTCAAAGGACGCTGGGCCCTGGTGCGCTATGCCGACGATTTCGTGGTGTTGTGTCCCACGCAGGCGCATGCCGAGCGCGCCCAGCAGGTGGTGGCAGAGGTACTGGCCGGGTTGAGATTGGCGTTCGAGCCCAGCAAGACCGGGATAGCCTCTTTCGATCAGGGTTTCGAGTATTTGGGTGTACGATTTTACCGGCAGACCTACGAATTCCTGTGGCAGAAACGGCAGGTGTCTGTGCGCGGCCCGACGCCGGCCTGGCTGTGGGGATATGCGCCGCATGGGTATGGAGGCTAGAAATCGAGGATTAGAGATTGGAGATTAAAGATTGCGAGAGTGTTTTACATGACCATGACCATGGCCAGGCAAACTGCACTATCTGGCCGTATGGTTTCGAGTCCTCGCTCATTTGCATGCGGACACGAAGTGTTAATTTGGAGGTAAGTTATGGCGACATTGTACGTGACAGAGCAGGGCGCCAGGATCGAGAAGGAATACCGGCGTATCCTGGTGACCCAAGGGGACGACGTGCTGCTGGCAGTGCCGGCCGCACGTGTGGATCATGTGGTGCTGGTAGGGCGGGTGGGCGCGACCACTCCGGCGTTGCTCTCATTGTTAGAAGAGGGCGTGGGGCTTTCGCTGGTCAATCGCTGGGGCAAGCTGCGGGGGCGCTTGCTGCCCGCTGGCGGTAAGAACCTGGCCTTGAGACGCCGCCAATATGAGAGGGCAAAAGAAGAATCGTTTTGCCTGGCGGTCAGTAAGGCGGTGGTGCAAGGCAAGTTACGCAACGCCCGCAACATGGCCAGACGCCTGCAGCGCACACGCCCTGGTGTAGATGACCACCTGATCGAGCGTATCAAAAGCGCGCTTGTACAAGTGCCCAAGGCCGCCGATCTGGCAACGCTGCGAGGGATCGAGGGCGGGGCTGCAAAAGCCTATTTCGGGTTTTTGCGCCACGTGCTCGACCCGGAATGGGCTTTTAGCCGCCGCAACCGCCGCCCACCCACCGATCCGGTCAATGCCCTGTTGAGCCTGGGCTACAGCCTGTTGACGGTGAACCTGATGACAGCCTGCGAGATCGTGGGTCTGGACCCGTACGAGGGTTTTTTACATGCCGATAAATACGGCCGTCCGGCCCTGGCCTTGGATCTGGTCGAGGAGTTCCGGGCGGTGATCGTCGATTCGGTGGTGGTGGATATCCTGAACCATGGCCGTTTGCACGCCCTGGACTTCGAGGCGAGAGGCAGTGGTGGGGTTTATCTCAACCGCCGTGGCGCCCGAATATTTTTCGAGGCCTACACCCATCGTCTCAACACGTGCAGCATCCACCCCCTGGCCGGGCGGGCGCTCAGCTACCAGAAGGTATTCGAAGTACAGGCCCGACAACTGCGCAAAGTGATCGAAGGCAGCGAACCACATTACCGGCCTTTTATTCGGCGGTAAACCATCCGACCGCCCGACTAACCAACCAAGCGACCAAGCGACCAACCAACCAACCAACCAAGCGACCAACCAACCAAGCGACCAACCAACCAAGCGACCAACCAACCAAGCGACTAACCAACCAAGCGACCAACCAACCAACCAACCAACCAAGCGACCAAGCGACCAACCAACCAAGCGACCAAGCGACTAACCAACCAAGCGACCAACCAACCAAGCGACCAAGCGACCAACCAACCAAGCGACCAAGCGACCAACCAACCAAGCGACCAAGCGA
>PIVW01000630.1 GCA_003353825.1 Chloroflexota bacterium | reverse complement strand
GTAGGGTGACATCAATTGCCGTTCGTCAGTAACTGTGCCGGAATCTAGCGTGTCCCGTATACTGTAGTGCATATCAGAAACATACTACATGTAGTGGACTCTAATGTGCCATTGTCGTATTAATTATAGGAACCGTTATTAACCAACCCATTCTCAACTATGTAAAGGAATCGATCATGAAAAAAACACTCACCATTCCCAACATCTCTTGCGGACACTGCGTCAAATCGGTCGAACGCGAACTGGGCTTTGTCGATGGCGTGGATTTCGTACAAGGCAATCAAGAAACCAAGGCCATCTTGGTCGAGTACAACAACGAGCAGGCACTAGACAACGCCCGTACCGCGCTCGGCGAAGCCGGCTACGCCCCCTCAAACTAATCGACCACACGACCCCATACCCCATACCCCATACCCCATACCATGTCCGAATCTCAACAGCTCATTCTCCCCATCACCGGCATGACCTGTGCCAACTGTTCCGCTTCCATCGAGCGCAATGTCAAACGTATGTCTGGCGTCGACGAGGTCTCTGTCAATCTCGCCACTGAACGCGCCAAAGTCATCTATGATCCCGCTGTGGTGAGGCCCGAACAGATCAACGAGATGATCGATGACCTGGGCTATGGCGTTGCCATGGGTCGAGTGGAGTTACCCATCGCCGGTATGACCTGCGCCAACTGCTCTGCCACCATCGAACGCAATCTCAATCGCATGGCGGGCGTGGAGGATGCGACCGTCAATCTGGCGACTGAGAAGGCTTCTGTTGTCTACAATCCGGCTATGGTGGATGTGCAGGATATGAAAGACCTGGTGGCCGATCTCGGTTATGAAATCATCGAACTAGAGGGTGTGGATGAAGCTGATAAAGTCGATGCCGAACGTGCGGCCAGAGTGGAGGAAATCAAGCGGCAGGAACAGCTCTTAAAGGTGGGATTAGCTTTTACTATCCCCCTCTTTTTGCTCTCGATGGCCCGAGATTTTGGCCTGTTGGGGGCTTGGTCACATGCAGCCTGGTTCAACTGGATGATGTTGGCGCTGGCCACGCCGGTTCAGTTTTATGTCGGTAAAGACTACTATATCAATGGCTACAAAGCTCTGAAAAACGGCGCCGCCAACATGGATGTGCTGATCGCCTTGGGCTCTTCCGCAGCCTACTTTTACAGCGTGGCCGTCATTCTCGGCGATCTGGCAGGTGTAAATCTGGGCGCACATGTCTACTTTGAGACATCGGCCATGATCATTACCCTCATTCGTGTGGGCAAGTACCTCGAAGCGCGGGCCAAAGGCGCCACTTCTGATGCTATTCGGGCGCTAATGGATCTTAGTCCCAAGACAGCCCGAGTTGTGCGTGATGGGGAGGAGATCGACATGCCGGTCTCGCAAGTGCGGGTAGGCGATGTCGTGATCGTGAGACCGGGAGAGGGTTTTCCGGTGGATGGTGTGGTACAAAGTGGTGAGAGCGCTGTGGATGAATCTATGTTGACCGGCGAACCGATCCCTGTCGACAAATCAGCAGGCGATCAGGTCATCGGCGCCACCATCAATAAACAAGGCATGCTCTATGTGCAGGCGACTCGTGTGGGTAAAGAAACCGCCCTTGCCCAGATCATCCGCATGGTAGAAGAGGCGCAGGGATCCAAAGCGCCCATCCAGCAACTTGCCGATCGCGTGTCAGCTGTGTTCGTGCCGGTGGTCATTGTCATCGCGGCGTTAACGTTTCTCGGCTGGTATTTCATAGGGGATGCGGGATTTACGAACAGCTTGATCACCGCTGTGGCTGTGCTTGTGATCGCCTGCCCCTGTGCCCTGGGCCTGGCAACGCCCACTGCCATCATGGTCGGCACTGGGCGGGGCGCGCAATACGGCATCTTGTTCAAGAACAGTGAGGCGCTGGAACGGGCAGAACAGGTTACGACGATCGCTTTGGACAAGACCGGCACCATTACTGAAGGAAAACCTGTTCTAACCGATGTGTTGGTCGCCGAAGGGTGGACAGTTCCCTCGGCCAATGGCTATCGATCCGACCACTATCTGCTGTACCTGGCAGCCAGCGCTGAGCGTGGTTCCGAACATCCATTGGGCGAAGCGATTGTCGAAGGGGCCAAGACAGAGGCTGTGGATATTGCCCAACCAGACTCATTTGAATCGATCACCGGCGCTGGGGTGAAAGCACAGGTGGCCGGGCAAGAGGTGGTGGTTGGGAGCAAACGCCTGGCGGTGTCTGACAATCTGCAGGCCGTGGTAGAGCGTTTGGAAAGAGAAGGCAAAACGGCTATGCTGGTGCAGGTCAACGGCCAGCTAGCGGGAGTATTGGCAGTATCTGATACGATCAAAGATTCCTCGGCCGCAGCAATTGCACATTTGCGGGATGATGATCTCGACGTGGTCATGATCACTGGAGATAACCCGCGCACAGCGGCAGTGATCGCCCAGCAGGCAGGCGTCGATCGTGTGCTGGCGGAGGTATTGCCGCAAGACAAGGCAGCACAAATCATCAGCTTGCAAGAAGAGGGCAACACGGTAGCCATGGTTGGAGATGGCATCAATGACGCACCCGCCTTGGCTCAGGCCGATGTCAGTATAGCCCTCGGCACCGGCGCCGACGTAGCGATGGAGACTGCAGACGTCACACTCATGAGTGGTGATTTACAAGGCGTGCCCCGCGCTCTCAAACTCAGTCATGGCGCCATGAAGACCATTCGCCAGAACCTCTTCTGGGCTTTCTTCTACAATATCATCGGCATTCCCCTCGCTGCCCTGGGGCTGCTCAATCCGATCATCGCTGCTGGGGCCATGGCTTTTAGCAGTGTGTTTGTGGTAACGAACTCATTGCGGTTGCGAAGGTATAAGGTGGAGTGAGGATGAGGAGATCGAAGATTAAATATCATGGAATGCCAACTCTTCGGCGAGGCTGGTAGTGTGGCGTAATCTCTGGATGAGCAGAGCAAGGAGTTGAAACTCAACATGGGGGTTCGCGGTCAAAACAAGCTGAAAGTCGTTGCGCTGTAGGGAATAGAGGACTGACTCGACCTGGGCCACGGCGCTGGCAGAGCGGGGCTTGCT
>PIVW01000130.1 GCA_003353825.1 Chloroflexota bacterium | reverse complement strand
CGGATTTTTTGATTTTTATCTGCGAGAATCCGCCTTATCTGCGAAATCTGCGTTCTATTGAAATGGGAGTTTATGCCCGTTGTCAGTATACTACATTCATGTCTGAGAGCAAATCAATTCCGAATGTTGTCCTCACCGGTTTTATGGGAACTGGCAAGTCGGCCGTGGGCAGTGAAGTGGCGGCGCAGCTTGGTCGCCCCTTTGTGGATATGGACGATCTCATTATCGAGCAAGCTGGTATGAGCATCCCTGAGATATTCGAACATCATGGTGAGGCACGATTCCGGGCGCTGGAGAGGGCAGTCCTACGTGATCTGGCCGTCTTGGATGGCCATGTGATCGCCACTGGCGGTGGGGCCTTAGTCGACTCTAGCAACCGTGAGATGATAGCGCGCACCAGTTTGTTGATCTGTTTGTCGGCCAGTGTCAGTGCTATTGAGGAAAGAGTGGGAGAAGATATCAATCGGCCGTTGTTAGCTCGGCCTGACGGGCAGCAACGAGTGGTCGAGTTGATGAATCAACGTGCGGCTGCCTACGCCGAGATCCCTTACCGTATCGATACCAGTGGACGCACGGTTGCGGAAGTCGTCGCCGAAGTGATCGAATTGGTCGAGAGTGGTTTGGGTGGGGTATTACGCTTGCCTGTGTCCACACCCGATGGTGGAGGTTACGATATCCTGGTGGGGGGCGGGCTGTTGGATGAACTGCCCGATCTGCTGGCCGAACGGGGTTTGGACGGCATGATAGGTATCATCACCGACGAACATATCGGTCCACATTGGGCAGAACGGTTGCAACGGGCATTGGTTGCGGCTGGGCGAGAATGCACGATGATTACCCTTCCTGCAGGTGAGTCGCACAAGAATCTAACGACTATCTCCCGCATCTATGATGAACTCTTGGCAACCGGCCTTGATCGCAGTGGCGTCCTCCTTTCCTTGGGGGGGGGAGTGGTTGGCGATATGGTGGGCTTTGCCGCGGCAACTTTTTTGCGCGGCATTCAGTTTGTGCAGATTCCTACCACGCTTCTGGCAATGGTAGATTCTTCAATCGGGGGCAAAACCGGTGTAGATTTGCCGCAGGGCAAGAACCTCATCGGCGCCTTCAAACAGCCCGAACTGGTGGTGGTGGACCCGAACCTTCTCTCGACCCTACCATCTGTCGAATTTCGCAACGGCCTTGCCGAAGTGATCAAACACGGCATTATTGCCGACCCCCTACTTTTTGCCCAACTCGAAGGGTCCGGGCCAGAATCCTTGGAATCAATGCTGGCACGGGCGCTGCGTGTGAAAATAGGTATCGTCGAGCGCGATCCTTTTGAGCAAGGTGAACGCGCTCATCTTAATCTTGGCCATACTTTCGGCCATGCCGTCGAACAGGTTAGTGGTTACTCGGTACCCCACGGGCAGGGCGTGGCGATCGGTCTGATAGCCAGTGCCCATGTTGCAGCCGCTCGCGCAGACTGTGCACCAGAATTGCCTGTGCGCATTGCAGGTATTGTAAACTATCTGGGGCTGCCCACCAGCGTTTCAGGTTTGGAGATCGATGCCGTGAAGGCGGCCATGGCCACCGACAAGAAACGCCAAGGCAAGCGCTTACGTTTCGTGTTACCACACGCCATCGGCCATGTCGCCCTCCATGACGATGTCGATGCGGAACAGGTTCGACAAGCTTTGACCCACGTTATAATCCCGTAGGGGTGACCCTTGCGGTCGCACATAAGGCGGGGGCAAGCCCCACCCCGCCCCAACATCACACAATGATCTTGAGCCGGTCCGGGATTATGGAAACCTTCATGGATTTGACATGGTTGCCTATAACCTCGCCATCTGCCTGTGAAGGAATACCATCCGGGCAATCGATTTCGATACTGGACGTTCGAGCCATCGTGACTTTGGGATGACCCACATGTTTGCCCTTCATGAATTTGGGGATCATGCGTAACATATCGAGGCGAGTTGTTTTTCTGACAATACAAAGATCAAACAGGCCGTCGCTGTGGTTAGCATCGGGGGCACAGATAAAACCACCCCCTAGCCGAGGACCGTTTGCAACCAGTGTCATGAGCATAGGGAAGACTATGGCGCCGTCATCGAGCCGCAGGGTTGTTTGTGGCGTGCGGTAGTAAATGAGGATGGTTTTGATAATAGCGACCAGGTAAATGGCGGAACCTCGCAGCCGTTTGATCTTTTGCGCTTCGATGTTAATCCTTGCATCCAATCCCCCTCCCATCACATTGACAAAATAACGAGAAGGTTCGGATGCAGGCTCAATGCAGCCGACATCGATTACCCGAGTATGCCCGCGGCGTAACCTGTCGATAGCATCTTGTAACCCCATATCCAACCCGAGCCCACCCGCGAAATCATTGCCACTGCCGATCGGTAAAAGCCCAAGAGCTGTGGGAGCATGACCCTCTTTGCCTTCCCAAGCGCGTAGAATACCGTTTGCCACCTCGTTTACGGTGCCATCACCTCCAGCTGCAACAATGATGTCGATTCCATCGCGAGTTGCTCGTTCGGCGATTTCGGCAGCGTGTCCTCGATGCTCGGTCAGTTCGACATCAAAATCGAGCCAGGAGTGCGAAAGCGCTTGCAAGCCGGCATCGATTTTGTGTTTGCTATCGCCACGGTTGGCGTGAGGATTGAGGATGACGATCATCGAGGACATGGTGAACTCCGATATATCGGGCTAAGAACTTAAGGCAGAATGGCATGCGGAATTACGTCAAGAATTGAACGTAGCGTTCCGTGTGTTATTTAATTCTCAGCGCTGGGTTGACATTTGAGGTTCGCTTATTGTACACGCCAATCTGTAGGGAGTATAATCGCAACAAGATGGGTAAATAACAACCACCCCTTATTTCGAAAAGGACATCGCTGAAATGACAGATAGGGTTTGGCAATACATCGAAGCACACAAAGACAATCTGCTCGAAGACTTGAAGGCGTCCTGTCGCCTTCCCTCGATATCTGGTCAGGCAGCAGATCTGGAATCGATGGCATTGTGGCTGAAAAATCGCCTGCAACAGGTCGGATGTAAGGCCGAACTATGGCCAGTGGACGGGGGACCGCCGATTGTCTGGGGTACTACAGGAGGTGGAGATCGTAGCATCCTCTCCTATAGCCACTACGATGTTCAGCCCCCTGATCCGCTCGATTTGTGGGAAACACCACCATTTGAACCCACCGTTCGTGATGGTAAGCTCTACGCTCGCGGTGCTGCTGATGATAAAGGAGATCTGTTGGCACGTATCCAGGCGGTGGAGATATACCAGGCGCTTTACGGCCAACTCCCCCTGCAAGTAAAATTCTTTGTAGAGGGTGAGGAAGAGATAGGTAGCCCCAATCTTGATCCGGTAGCGGCGCTCCATGCCGGTGAGCTGCGTTCAGACGGTTGTTTGTGGGAATCTGGCGAGTTCGACAGCAATGAGCGGTACACCATTTATCTGGGCGTAAAAGGCATACAGTATGTGGAATTGCGGGCGCGTGGCGCCAAACATGATCTTCATTCAGCCTATGCGCCTGTCGCTCCCAATCCCGCCTGGCGACTGGTACAGGCCCTCAATACACTCAAAGCAGCCGACGATGCTATCACCATCGATGGCTTCACCGATCATGTTCGGGCTGTAACACCTCAAGAAGAGGCATTTTTGGATAGCATACCCTATGATGGCGATGCCTTGAAACGGAATTGGGGTATCGATGCATTTATCAATAATATGGATGACCGCGAGGCGCTCAGGGCATTCCTCTATGCCCCGACCTGCACGATCTGTGGTATCCGCTCCGGGTTTATCGATGAGGGCCAGAAAACTGTGTTGCCCAGTGACGCATCAGTCAAGATCGATTTTCGCCTGGTGCCAGATCTGTATCCAGCGTTGGTGCTAGAACTCCTCCGTGCTCATCTCGACCGCCGTGGCTTCAACGATATCGAGATCGTCCCTCGCAGCGCCTGCCCCACCTCACGTTCTCGCCCGGATGCTGACATCGTCCAGGCTGTGATTAAGACTGCCGAACATGTTTACGGCCACGAGCCAGTTGTCTTCCCTTCGCATGGCGGCAGCGGTCCCATGTATCCGTTAGTACAGGGTTTGGACATGGATGGCGTGACGGTGGGCGTGGGTTACGTCGGTACCAACATGCATGCTCCCAACGAAAATATCCGCCTTGACGACTACTTCCGCAATATTGTATTCCTGGTGGAATTGTTCCGCCGTTTTGCTAGAGATTAAACGGATTGTGTCAAAGCCGATTCGTTCTAGATGCACCCACTAAGCAGTGCGTCGCCAGGGTATGTTGGCGGGCCCTCCCATATCCAACAGGAGGTCGGCGTAGACACGCAAGCGGTCGGCCTCAGAAGCAAAGCTGAGATAAGCGACCATCGGAATACGCTTGCCTTTGTCGTTCAATCGTGTGAAATTGAGTTTTAGCGCCGGTTGCGGCTCGGTACCATAATACATGTTCCCAGCGACGACCTGATTCAAATAATCAGGTGTAATAAAAAGGTACCACATACCGAGAACATCCACCGGCGTGCGACCTAGCCTAAGGTAGCGAGTTGGTGTGATGCGAGCCATGACCACGTGTTCTCGCGTCTCAAACGTGCGGTAGTAAGCCATTAGATTTGTAAAACGGTCCCGTCTACCCTCGACCTCGAAGCGGCCGGTTGCAAAGAGTAACAGCTTGTCTTCCGGCCAAAGGGGCTGTTGCTCTCCGGGATCAGAGATCTGACCCTCTGCCACAAAGTGTATGTAGAAACGCCGGCGTGCCCACCACTGGCTGAAGACAATGGTGAAGGTCAGTAAGAGGAACCCCAGGCTCAGTGCCAGACCGCCCGGTAGAATTCCCGTCAGTGGCAATGGCGAGAGGAGTAAAATCAGGGTGATCAACCAGCTGTTAAGGGGGATATCAACCCAAAGATGAAAGCGCAGATTGCGGAGTACGTACAAGTAGGTGCCGATCAGTCTAGCCATCGTAGTACTTCCATCATGTTTCTGCGTGATTTTGTCACGAGTTGGTGTATCGGATAGTAGAAGCAAGTAGGTGGTAGCGAGATAACTACGCGATCGTAATGCCGGCAAACAAACCGGGTCGACTGGATTGGCCAGTGACCCGGTAACGTGTTGGCGAAAATAGAAAAGGGTGTCAGGCTGCTGAGGGGTTAGGAACTCCCATGATCTCAACGAATTCAACGCTGTCAATGGTCTCGATTTCCAGCAGACGTTGCGCCAGCCTATCCACGATATCGCGATGCTCGATGATGGTCTGGCGAGCACGCTGATGCGCTTCAGTGATCAGCCGCCGTACTTCGTGATCGATCTGGCGGGCTACCTCTTCACTGTAGTTGCGCTGTTCGCTGATCTCTCTTCCCAGGAAGACGAGTTCATCACGCCGGCCAAAAGTCAGGGGTCCGAGCTTTTCGCTCATGCCCAGGCTGGTGACCATGGCTCGAGCCAGGCGTGTCACTTGCTCTAGATCATTGGTGGCCCCGGTGGTGATTTGCCCAAAGACAACTTCTTCGGCCGAGCGGCCGCCAAGGAAGAAGGCCAGCATATCACGATAGCGGCTGCGACTGTCAATGGCGTCCTCATCCGGGAGGGGCATGACATAACCGCCAGCCATACCGCGAGGGACGATGGTCACTTTTTGCACGGGATCTGTGTGTTCCATGAAATAGCTGACAACGGCATGTCCCGCTTCATGATAAGAAATAACCTCTTTTTCGTCGGGTGTCATCAAGCGGCTACGTCGTTCGGGGCCGAGCCGCACTCGTTCGATGGCCTCTTGCAGTTCATCCATGCCGATGGAGCGCTTATTGCGCCGCGCTGCCAGGATCGCAGCCTCATTGATCAGGTTTTCGATATCGGCGCCGACGAAACCTGGGGTCAAGCGGGCGAGCACTTCCAGGTTGACATCGTCATCCAAAGGTTTACCACGAGCATGTACGCCGAAGATCGCTTCACGGCCTTTGATATCTGGCCTATCCATAACAACCTGGCGGTCGAAACGGCCGGGCCGTAACAAAGCCGGGTCCAGGATATCGGGGCGGTTGGTAGCGGCGACGATAATCACACCAGTGTCGGTATCAAACCCATCCATTTCTACAAGGATCTGGTTGAGTGTTTGTTCTCGTTCATCGTGGCTGCCGCCCAGGCCAGCGCCGCGATGGCGGCCTACGGCGTCGATTTCATCGATGAAGACGATACAAGGACTGTTGCGCTTGGCCTGTTCGAAAAGGTCTCGCACACGGCTGGCGCCTACGCCCACAAACATCTCCACGAATTCGGAGCCGGAGATCGAGAAGAATGGCACACCTGCCTCACCTGCCACAGCCTTGGCCATGAGGGTTTTGCCGGTGCCGGGATGTCCAACCATGAGTACGCCTTTGGGTATGCGTGCGCCCAGTGAGGCGAATTTCTGTGGTTCTCGCAGGAATTCCACTACCTCTGCTAACTCTTCCTTCGATTCTTCTGCCCCGGCGACATCTTCAAAAGTGACAGTCGGTTTATCTCCGGTGAGTATACGTGCTTTGCTTTTGCCAAAAGAGAAAGCCTGGTTGCCGGCGCCCGATGCCTGGCGCATGATGAAGAAGAAAAAGCCGCCAATGAGCAGCAAGGGCAGGAGCCAGCCGAGAGTCAATGACCAATTCGCCCAGCGACTGGGTGGCTCAAAGGTGATTTTGACATTGTCTAACTTCTCCTGATCGACTTCCAGTAGTTCTAGCGTCTCCGTGAGGCTGATGCCTGATTCCAGGCGGCTGCGCCCTATGCGGGTGTCGTTGACAAAAGTGATTTCGATATTTTCCCCCTGGACTTTAAGCGCCTGCACCCCGTCATTGTTGATCATGGCTGCCAGTTGGTTGATGTTGTAGACATCCAGTTCATTCGAAGAGTCATTGTTGCGGGTGATAGACGTCAGTAAAAACGCGCCCAGCGCTGCCAGCAAAATGAGATAGATTAATCCGTTACGTAACGATGGTGAGCCCATAGGTTTTGATCAAGTACTCTTTGTTGAGATAGTGGCGGGCCGATACAGACAGCCTAATTCTATTGTAACATACATTTTGAAGTATTTGATAAGACTTACATAAGAAAATGGATAAAAGCTGCATTGCTGCTGAGAGCCATGGCGTGACAGCTTCAACGCTCGATCCTGGTCGCGAATCACACGTCTATTCTTACAATAGGCCGCGCTCACGTTACGGCATTATGTCATAGGGGCGTAGCGGCTGCCGTAGCGATGATTCCTGTGGAGGCTGTAATGCGTCAATGAATGTCGTTGGATGGGCGAACGAAGCTTGCGCTTGGGGCGCGCCATTACTATATCTTTTTCATCCAGCGTGTCGGGTCCTAGCCGATATGGTCTCTTAGCCGTTACCTGCGTCTGGTTTCTTCGTCATATACTTTGTCTGGTAGTGCCTAATCTACTGAGTATCGCATCGCTGCAGCGTTCAGACATATCCTCCAATCCTGATTTGCTCAATATAGGGAGTTCGAAACATGAGGAAGATCATTGTTCTCTTGATGGTAGTTTTGCTTTTGTCGTTGATGGCAGCTAGTGTTTCGGCTGGGAGTAAAGACGAATTGGTCAACGCATGGTGTGTAGTACTAATAGGTGAGTTGCAAAATAAGTATAACTTTGACGATCTAAACCGACCGATTATTTTCGATCAGTATGGTCAGATTCCTCTTCCTGGCATTGCAAAGATCAGTAATTCTGGTAATATTAGTGTCTCTTGTCAGTCGGCTTTTAGTAAAGATAACCTGGATGATTACTTTGACGGTCCGCCAGATGTAGACAATAATGGTAGCGAGAATCAACATAATGGTTTCAACTCATGTTCAATCATTTTGGGTTACGATACTTTAGAGATTGCAGACGCCGTAATGACTTACACCCATTATCTATCCTCAAATTATCCTAATCCTGATCCTAATCCTGATCCTAATTTTGATTGGCTTGCCTCGAGCTATATTGAAGACTCCGATAAATTATTCACAGATGACGTACGCTATCAGTTCGTCCTAAACCCAGGCGGCCATTTCAACGTCACCTGCCAGTATAAACAGCCCAAAGATGAGTAGTAACCACATACTTCAATAACCGTTCTCTTATCGATGTAAGTGCTGTCAAGCGGTTGTCAAAGATAGCCAGATTAACGGCAGATATTTTTATGATAGCCTAACCATGTTCGACGTGGTTGGGCTCTTCGTTTTTGGTAAATATGACCGATCCAGCGGGTTCAAGGGAACGGGAACTGGTGACAAGCATAGACGGGGGTTGCATGTTAGGCGTTGGTTTGACCAAGGCCACAGGATCGGGCACAATAATGAAACCGTACTCCTGTTGTGATAGCCTCAACCAATGATATATCAAGTCATAGTCTCACTGACGATGTTGAGTACCGCAGGTTTTTCCGCCCTGCTTGTCGTCGATTTGCCACGGATCGATGGCTCCAGTGTGGCGCGTGCGATTTCCATGGCAGTAGGGGTTCTCTGTCTGGCCCTCTCATTTTGGCTGGGACTGCGTCCCGGGTTATACCTCGATTTGCCTGGCTGGCTGACCGTTCCCGGTTGGCTAATGATGTTTGTGGGGCTCCTGATGTTGATTTACTCAGTCTTTATCGAGATCCCCATGAAACTGGCCAGAGAAGTTGAGCCGATATCCTCATCTGCTGGTATGCGCTATACTGTAACAACAGGCACCTACGCTTTGTGCCGGCACCCTGGATTTTGGTGGCTTGTCCTGCTCGTGACAGGTTCTGTTTTTGTGTTCAATCACCTGAATATTCTGGCGCTAGCGTTCGTCTGGATACTTCTCGATTTGTTGCTCATCATCTTGCAAGACACTATTATGTTCCCCCCGATATTTCGTTGGCTATAGCGCTTACCAGCACTCGACCCCCTTTCTGACACCCTTGGGTAGGAGCATTAGAAGGACCCTATCTACTAAGACATAGGTGCTTTCATGGATCAGTATCTTCGTAAAACCAGCGACCTCGTTTACAATAGGCAGTACGAACGTGCTTGGCAACGGCACTGTGGGTTTTTAGACTTAACGCTTTCAGAGTTTTTGGCAATCCAGAATCGGTTGATGGAAGAGCAGGTGGCCGTTGCAAAACAAAGTCGTCTTTGGCAATTGATGTTTCCTGAAATAATCGAGGATTTGGATGCCACTAATTTCCGTGAGATAATTCCCCTGACACGCTACGATGACTACTACCCCCACCTGAAGGATCGTCCAGACGATATCTTGGCTCGACCTATCGTAGACTGGACGCGTACAACTGGGCGAGGAGGTCAACCTAAATGGGCGCCTTATACGCGTGAAGCATATACGAACCTGGGTATCAGCGGATTGGGCGCAGGCATTCTATCGGCCGCCCGGCACCGCGGTGATGTGAGAATCCGGCCTAATGACATTTCTGTGACGAACGTGGCCCCTCGCCCCTATACCAGTGCTCTAATGCTGGAAGCGGCGAGTGAGATGTTTAACTTTCAATATATACCACCTCTGGATGTAGCCAGTGAATTGACTTTCCATGAAAGGATTACGAAGGGATTCAAGGGTGCGATGGTCGAAGGCATGGATCTTTTAGGCGCCATGACAGTTGTGCTCGTCAAGATGGGGGACGCCTTTCAAAATGGCGAATTGCAACGAGACCAAGAGCAGCGAGAGATCCCACATCCACGCGCTGTCTGGCGGTATATCCGTGCCCGCATTCGCGCTCGCCGTGAGGGACGGAGCTATGTGCTTCCACGCGATATTTGGCAGCTAAAGGGACTACAGTGCGGTGGCACAGACACATTCCTGTATCGAGATAAAATCAAAGAGCAGTGGGGTCTCTATCCGCACGAGTCTTATGTGGGCACCGAGGCAGGTATCATGGCCTCACAGGCTTGGTCAGGTATCGATATGACTTTTATCCCCGCTGCTGCGTTTTTCGAATTCATCCCCGAAGAAGCCTGGGCAGCCGAGCGCTTGCAAGGCATATCACCAACAGAAACAGTTCTTCTTGATGAGGTCGAAATGGGGAAACGTTATGATGTCGTGGTTAGCAATTTCTACGGGGGCGCTTTTTTACGGTACAGATTGCATGACGTGATACAAATCACCGCGTTGCGTAGTGAAGAACTAGGTATCGAAATCCCGCAGTTCCAGTTTGCCGGCCGCTCTGGTGATTTTATCGACCTGTCCAGTTTTGCCGGCCTGATCGATGAAAAACAGATCTTACTAGGGCTTATGCGCGCTGATATCAAGTATAAAGATTGGGTGATGTGCAAAGAGATCGTCGAGTCTAAACCACATCTTCACTTGTACATCGAACTGGAACAAAATATCGTAATTCCTGAACATAGAATCCGAGAACGGCTGCATCAAGCACTCAAACAGGTGAATAGAGAGTACGCTGATATAGAAACCATGCTTGGTTTCGTACCCTTGGACGTCACTTGTCTACAGACGGGTAGTTTCGATCATTACGTGAAATGGCAGGTTGCACAAGGCGCCGATTTAGGGCATCTTAAGCCTGCAAGGATACAGCCTGGCGCCACGGCCATGGCGCTGCTGCTGCAAATGAAGGCCTCTGGCGAGTAAACCTAGATGAGGTGATGTGGTGAGTGCCACCCAATTGATATGGATTGTCATTCCTGCAATATCTATGCTGCTTTATGCCACACTTTTTTTGTCGCGCCGGCGGGTGAGAACGGGTTCGGTCGATAGTTGGTTTAATATCATACTAATCAGCGCAGCCTTGTGGAGCATGTCTTCCATGATACTTCACGCCGCCCCTGATTTTGTCGATATCCATTGGGTGACACAGTTGCTCACATTGACAAATCTAGCCATACCCCTTGCCGTATTTGGTTTTGTAACCCACTTTCTCTCGTTGAAAAAACAACGGGCTTGGATCGGTTTTGGTGCGATTTTGTTTCTCATCATAGCAATTTTAACGGTTTTCGGCTTTGTTGTAACAGATATTACGGTATCAGAAGGCCTGATCTGGCTGGATTTTGGTCCTGGCGTTTTTATCGCGGCCGGGTTCTGGTCATTCTTCATGTACAGCGCTGCTTTTTTCCTGTTGCGCGAAAGACGTCGTTCGAAGGATAAGGAATTTCGGCGTCGTGTTCTTTATTTATTGGTTGTGCTCGTCCTGCTAACATTTGGCAACACACTAAATGTAACGCCGCTAGCCACATATCCTGTGGATCAGCTTCTGGCAGCACTCGCTGCTGCATTGATAGCTCTTAGTATTTCCAGAACACAGTTGTTAGAGGTCCAGCGCTATGCTCGACAGCTTGTTGCCCTGCTAGTCTTATTAAGCCTTTTTATCGTCGTTCTTTCGGGGTTGATCTACTTCTTGGGGCATTTGGAGGAGGGCACTCTTCAGATTGTTGGCGTACTGGCTGCATCATCAGTTGCCATTCTGTTACATAGTTATCGGCCGTTGCGACTACGAGTTTTGGCAGTCATCGATCGCATCGTCGTTCCAGAATCGTATGATGTTCGAGCGTTGCTCTATGGTGTCAGTAAGGCCAGCAACCGTCTGCGACTTCCTCAGGAGCTAGGTATTGAACTACTGCAGGAGATGCAGAAAGTGATTGGATATTCTTCTGCCAGTATTTTCTTAAAATCTCCAGGCTCAGATACCTATAGGGCGATTGCAATTCTAGGCCTTCCCCGCAGGGCACGAAGTGTGACCTTTCAGATAAATAGCCCCTTGTTGGCAGAGCAAGATAGGTACCATTACGCAATGTATGTAGATAGATTGCGTGATTTACCTCGTATGCAAGCGTTATGGATCGATGAATGGGAGGCTCTTCACCTTTTGAAAGTGGATGTACTGGTACCGATTTTTACAGATGACGAGATAATCGGTATTATCACTATGGGATCTAGAGCCAACAACGTTGCTTACACGCGTTTAGAGTTACAGCAAACACTTCCTACTGTCGCTAATCAGATAGCTATTGCTTTGGATAATAGCCGGCTCTATGCCCAAGAACAAACACGTGCCGACGCACTTTCCAAAGCAAACGCTGATCTACGGCGTCTGGATCAGATGAGAGATGAACTTATTCAGAATATGTCGCATGAATTGCGTACACCACTGGCTGTGATTCACGGCTATGCAGATCTTCTGGCAGAGGACTTCGCAAGCAGTGTTGCGCTTTCGCCACAAGAAATCGCCGCAATCATATTAAAACAAAGCGAAAGGCTACAAGCTTTGGTCAATGATATTCTGACATTTTCGCTAATCGATACCGACAAACAACAGATGGTGCATGTCGAGATGGCCGATCTGGTGTCAGGTATTGTAAACACGATAGTGACGGCCATCAACCCATCCGTAGATGTGACGGTTTCTGTTCCATCTGAGCCCACCTTTGTATTGGGTACACGCGAACAGCTTCGCCAGGTTGTTGATAATCTTCTGGGGAATGCGATGAAATTCAGCCCTGAAGAGGGAGAAGTGCATATTGAAGTCATCCAGGAAAATGGTGAAGTCATTACATCTGTAAGAGATGAGGGTGAAGGTATCAAGGCGGAAGATTACGAACGAATTTGGGATAGATTCTACAAGGTAGATAGTTCGCTCTCGAGTGTGCACGGCGGCGCCGGGCTTGGACTTGCCATTGCCAAGAAGATCGTTGAGCGCCATGGTGGTTGGGTTGGTGTTGAATCGTTTGAGGGAGCTGGATCGACATTTCGATTTGGTTTGCCCGCGATTGCGCCACCCCCATCACCTAATGAAAATATGGGATTGGAAACACATTCGAGTGCTAAAGATGTGG
>PIVW01001334.1 GCA_003353825.1 Chloroflexota bacterium | reverse complement strand
TGATCTTTATTCATTTCCTCTATGAACTTGGCCCGGTTGTATGGGTCCTCATGTTTTTCATGGTCTTCATCTTCAAGGCGTTATGGGGTAAGGATCTGGTCGCATCGGAAGAACGCCGTGCCAGCGTCATGCGCTTTAACGAAGCCCAGTGCATTACCGATAAGGTTCTGCTGATCAAGTCATTGAGCGTTCTGGTTCTGGTGATTGCCGGATTTATCATAGGTGAGCACTATCATATCCGCCCCGGCACCACAGCGATGCTGGGGGCGGCATTGCTGCTATTGATTACTTTCCTCGGTCGTAATGGCGAACAACAGGCCGAGCAGCTTCATGAAGCCTTCATCGAGGTCGAATGGGGGGCTCTATTTTTCTTCATGGGACTATTCGTCATTGTCACCGGCGTTGACAGTAAAGCTTGCGGTCTCGCCAGTGGTTTGATCGGCATCACTGTCCGTTTCAGGGTCACCGCTGGTGTTGAGCGGGCTGAAGTCATAGCCAGCCGGTTTTACAAACTCGAGGTAGTAGATACCATCTATAACGTTAAAGCCATACAGGCCGTCGCTATCGGTGGTGGTGGTGCCAATCAGTTCGCCGCTGTCGTTATACAGATTGACGATCATGCCGGCTACACCGGCTTCACCCGCATCCTGTACGCCATCTGCATTCGTGTCGTACCACACATAGTCGCCGATGTGAGCCGTGATTATCTCAAAGATGGGGGTATCTATAAGAGTTGCACCGAC
>PIVW01000629.1 GCA_003353825.1 Chloroflexota bacterium | reverse complement strand
TCAGTTTTTGACACTTTCTCTCCACCAAATTGTCTGTTTTGGTGCCGTAACGAAATTGGCGAAGGTATTAGTTATGCCACTGACTTCAGCAAATCCCATGCTGTGATCGCGGCTTATGGAAACAGCTACAGCTACGACTCTGTCGGCAACATGACGTCTCGAACTGTGGGCGGCACGACCTACACGCTCATGTACGACGCCGAGAATCGCATGACGGGCGTCAGCGGCGGCGGCATCAGCGCCACATTCGTCTATGACGCCGATGGCAACCGGGTGCTGGGCACAGTGGACGGTACCACCACGGTTTACATCGCCGGTGTTTACGAGTATCAGGCCGGGGCGACCACCCATTACTATGAGGGTCCAACCGGTAACGTGGCATTACGCCGCGCTGGTCATACCGCCAACAACGGTGTATTCTATCTGTTAGGCGACCATCTTGGCTCCACCAGTGTACTGGTCAATCAGAACGGCACGCTGAACTCGACCAACTATTATTACCCCTACGGCTCGAATCGTGGTGGCGCCCAAAGCACATTAACAGCGAAGAGATATACGGGGCAGTATCATGAGAGCGGGCTGGCGGGCAGCGAAGGCTTGTATTACTATGGCGCTCGCTGGTATGATCCACAGCTTGCCAGGTTCGCGCAGGCGGATACGATTGTGCCCGATCCGGGGTCGGCGATGGCGTTTAACAGGTATATGTATGTGGCTGGGAATCCGCTCAGATTGGTGGACCCTAGCGGGCATCGATATGAGGAGGGACCAGGTTACTCGACTTGCAACGGCATCTGTACAGACCGAAATGGTTATGCCATTGTCGCCACACAACGAGAACGGCATCAAATTCGGAACAACCGTCGCCGATTCATGAATGCGCTCGCTTGGGTGCCTTATCTTGATACAGGTGAGGATCTCGCCGTTTTTACTACCGGTTGTGGCTTTTCGTGTCAAGCGGGGTATGAAAAGCCGGTTGGGACAGGCTGGCGTGTCCTAGCAGGTGTAGCACTAGTAGCGCCTTTTGGTTTCCGTCCTGCCAAAACAGCGATCAATGCCATTACCAATGCCATTACCGGTCGCGGTGATGAGATCACCAAACTTGTATCAGCTCGCTCGATTCGTTTTCTTCAAGATACAATATCACCTACAACGCGTACAAATCCAACATATCTTGATGACGTCATTGGTGACATGGCAGACTATGGATGGAACGGATCTCCAATCAACGTTGTTGAACTCGATGGTACACTATATTCGTTAGATCATCGTCGTTTGGCCGCTGGCAAGGTCCTTGACCTCAACATTCCTATCAAGCTTGTGGACCCGAAGAACCCAAAGTGGGCAAAGAGGATTGATGACAAGAGCACCGGGCTTAGAGCTGGAACGGAAGGAATATATGTTGATGTGACAGAGAGAAGAATCCCACTTGGTATTCGTATCGACATGAATGGCAACATTATTTTCACAGATTAAGTATGAGGATTCTCAAAGGAGAAGCAACAGTGGCTATACTGGAAGACCAAATTAAGGATTCAGGCAATCTAACATTGGAAGACTTCAAACGTCATCCCGTGTGGACATTGTGCGACAGTCTTTATGATGAGTCTTTGGTCGCTCCTATCAAAATCACGCATCCGTTACATGATGAAGAAGCAAATGTTCTGCTCCTGTTGGCAACCATAACTTTTCAAGATGATTCTGAATTAGATGGCAGGATAGGGTTTAATTTATCTAACAACTCTGTGTACTCTCTCCGGTTGTATCAGGATGAAGATGAATTCATATTCTTTGGGAATCTCATCCCAGGAATCGGCACGTTGGAACAGCTGTCGGAGTGGTTAGGAAAGTCTGTGGATAGCATTACACCGGTACGATTCTATACTCCATTTGTCCTTGACGACGGAACCCATATTACAGGAGAGCTTGATCTGCATTCCTGGTAAATCTGTTAGTCAGAGACCACCGGCAAAGCCGGTGGCTTGAAAATGTGAACCGCTCAAAGCGGTTTTTGGGAGCGCCTAAAGGCGCAAGTTCTTATGCAGGTTTCTCTTCTTCATCAAGCAGACTCAACTGGTCGATTCGCTTATCTTCCCCTTCTTGATCCTGTATGTACTGCCGGATTCCGGCCTCTTCTAGACCAACCGACGTAGTACCTTCTCGCCCAGAAGTGCTGACTTCGGAAGTTCCGTTTCCGGCCCATGTAGTTCCGGGCTATGTGGATTGCACTCTTGCCTTTGATATAGCCGACCACCTGCGAAACAGCATACTTCGGGGGTATCGTGATCAGTATATGCACGTGATCCACCAACGTCCGGCCCTCTATGATCTCGCATTCTCGATGCCTTGCCAGCCCTTGCAACACTGGCCCTAGCTCTCGACGCAATTCTCCAAATAGATGCTTCTTGCGATACTCCGGTATCCATATGATGTGGTACTTGCCGTCCCATTTTGTGTGGGCTAAACTTCGTAATTGAGCCATGTAGTTTCTCCTTTTGTGAATTTTGAGCGGTTCACTTCTTGGAGATCCTACTACGACAATGGCACATTAGAATCCACTACATGTAGCAGATTTCCGATGTACACTACAGTATACGGTACACGCTAGGTTCCGGCGCTGCAACTAATCAACGGCAATTGATGTCGCTCTACTGTATATGGGCGTTGATATTTGGATACCACAAGATATAGTATCTGATGATCTAGAGAAATGTGCCATTGTCAAACTACAGGCTTCTGGATTTGTCAAACTCTGCGCGTCTCCCCGGCTTAGCCGGGGGTTTACCTTTGATAATTATCGAACCAGAGCAAAGTGGTTCAGTCACCACCGAGGTACGCAATGTCAGCTATGACGACCGTAATCGTCTCACCCGCCAGGAATGGGTGGTGGCGCCGGGCACGGGGGGTGGCACTTTCCGCATGGAATATGCCTACAACGCCGCCAACCAGCGCATTTCCCAAACCTACCCGGGCGGCAACAGTGGCCAGCAGGGAGAGGTTGTCAGCTTCGGTTACAACACCGTGGGCGAGCGAACTACCACCAGCGGCGCCCTTGGCTACGTGACCTCAACCAC